>CAZJUF010000069.1:0-10621 GCA_964549055.1 uncultured Hyphomicrobiales bacterium
GAAGCGCCGCAAGAATTACCGCCGCAAGGCCGGTCACAAGCAGGACCTGACGCTTGTTGAGATCACTGATATTCTGACCGGTGGCAAAAAGCCCACAAAGGCAAAAGCGAAAGCTGCACCTGAGGCTAAAAAGCCGGAGACAAAAAAAGCTGCACCCAAAGCCGAAAAAGCAGACGACAAGCCTGCTGATGCAGCACCCTTGTTTAAAGCGCCCGAAGGCAAGCCTGATGATCTGAAGAAAATTTCAGGTGTCGGTCCGGTTCTGGAAAAGAAACTGAATGCGCTTGGCATTACCAAATATGCGCAAGTGGCAGCTTTCACCAAAGCCGAGATTGATCAGGTTGATGACGTTTTAAGTTTCAAAGGCCGCATTGAGCGCGAAGACTGGTTGTCTCAAGCCAAAAAGCTCGACGAAGACAAATAAACCGGTTAAAAAGATTTTGAAGGAGCCACGATATGGCACATAAAAAAGCAGGTGGATCGTCCCGTAACGGTCGCGATTCCGAAGGTCGTCGACTGGGCGTGAAAAAATACGGTGGCGAAAACGTCATTGGCGGTAATATTATTATTCGCCAGCGCGGCACCAAATGGCATCCCGGTGACAATGTCGGCATGGGCAAGGATCATACGATTTTCGCTTTAATCCCCGGCAATGTAAAATTCAGAACCTCTCGCGGTGGACGCACATTCGTGTCTGTTCTCCCGCCGGTCGAAGCTGCTGAATAACTGGCGATTTAAAAATTTGCCGGTGACCTGATCCCGGTGACAAAATTTTAAACAGATTTAAGGGAGATGGGTTACCATCTCCCTTTTCTTTTGGGCCAGACGACTGCAACGAGTGACACAAGATGAAATTTCTCGATCATGCCAAGGTACATATCCAATCGGGCAAAGGCGGCAATGGCTGCTTAAGTTTTCGCCGCGAAAAATATATAGAATTTGGTGGCCCTGATGGCGGCGATGGTGGCCGTGGCGGTGACGTCTGGATTGAATGTGTTGAAGGTCTCAACACGCTGATAGATTATCGCTTCCAACAGCATTTCAAAGCCAAGACCGGCATGCACGGCATGGGCAAAAACCGCACCGGAGCCAAAGGTGCCGATGCGGTTTTAAAAGTACCGGCGGGAACGCAAGTTTATGCGGAAGATGAAGAAACCCTGATTGTCGACCTCACCCAACCCGGTATGCGCAAATTGCTGGCAACCGGCGGCAATGGCGGCTTTGGCAATACACGGTTCAAAAGTGCCACCAATCAGGCACCGCGCCGCGCCAATCCGGGCGAGCCTTCAGAAGAATTTGTCCTCCATTTACAGCTTAAACTTATTGCTGATGCGGGTCTTGTCGGCCTGCCAAATGCTGGCAAATCAACGTTTCTTGCCGCCGTCACCTCGGCCAAGCCCAAGATTGCCGATTACCCCTTTACCACCCTGACCCCCAATCTTGGCGTCGTGCGTTATGGGCCACGTGAATTCGTGCTGGCTGATATTCCCGGCCTCATCGAAGGTGCCCATGAAGGCATTGGCCTCGGTGACCAGTTCCTGGCTCATATTGAGCGCTGCAGTGTTATCCTGCATCTGGTTGACGGTACTCAGGATGATGTGGCGGGTGCCTACCAAACCATTCGCAACGAGCTTAACAACCATGGCGAATTACTGGCGGAGAAAACCGAAATTGTCGCACTCAATAAATGCGACAGCCTGATTGAAGAAGAAATTGAGGAAAAGGCCAACGAGCTGACAAAAGCGGCAGGCAAGGAAATTTTTCGACTGTCTGGTGTTTCGGGTGAGGGCCGCGATGAAATTCTCAATATTCTGCTCAACCACATTGAGGCCGACAGGCAAGCCGAAAAACAAGCTGAAACTGCCGGGCAGGAAGAGGAAAAATGGCAACCCTGACCTCGCCTCTTTCAGCGGCCAAACGCATCGTCATTAAAATCGGCTCGTCCCTTCTGGTGGACCAGGAAAACGGTGAGTTGAAAAGTGACTGGCTCAAGGCTCTGGTCAGCGACATTGCCCGCCTTAAGGCTCGCGGCCAGGAAGTTGTTATTGTGTCGTCCGGTGCCATCGCCCTTGGCCGGCGCGTGTTAAATTTTAAACCTGCAACATTGAAGCTTGAAGAAGATCAGGCCGCAGCTTCTGTTGGTCAGGTGCATCTGGCGCACGCCTATCAGGAAGCCCTTGGTCGCGAAAAAATCATTGCCGCCCAGATACTTGTAACCTTAAGCGATACCGAAGAACGCAGACGTTACCTTAACGCCCGCAACACCATAGCCACATTGCTGCGCCTTGGGGCGGTGCCGGTGATCAATGAAAACGACACCGTTGCCACCAGTGAAATCAGGGTGGGTGATAATGACCGCCTGGCCGCTCGCGTCGCCTCGATGATTTCTGCTGATTGCCTGATATTATTGTCGAACGTTGCCGGTCTTTATACCAGCGCGCCCGAGACAAACGAAGCAGCGGAAATTGTCGCTCAGATCACCCGGATAACACCAGAGATCGAAGCCATGGTATCGGGCAACATCAGCGCTATGGGCAAAGGCGGCATGGGCACAAAGCTCGCTGCCGCCCGCATCGCCATGGGCTCGGGCATTCACATGGCTGTGGCCGACGGGCGCACAGCCAACCCGTTGCAGGCAATCGAACAAGGCGAGCCCTGCACCTGGTTCGTGCCTTCGGCAACACCGGTGGCTGCGCGTAAAAAATGGATCGCTGCAACTCTTGAGCCGCGCGGCCGGATGATCATTGATGCCGGTGCAGCCAAAGCCCTGAACAGTGGCAAAAGCCTGTTGCCGGCAGGAATAGTATCGGTTGAGGGAAAATTCGACCGTGGTGATACCGTCAGCATTATCTCGCCTCAAGATGTCGAGCTTGCCCGTGGCCTGAGCGCTTATGATGACAGCAATGCGCAACTGATAATCGGCCATAAAAGCAGTGATATCGAGGCAATATTGGGCTATCGTGGCCGCACCGAGATGATCCACCGCGATGACCTTGTTTTGATGAAGGGACAAGTCACATGAGTTTGGCAGACAATAATAATGTCAGATCGACCGGCGCTAACGATAATGTACACGCGCAGATGCTGAAGCTCGGGCGGGCCGCACGTGTCGCCGCCAAGGTTTTGGCACTGGCCACATCGGATCAGAAAAACCAGGCGCTTGAAGCAATGGCGCAAAATATCAGGGCACGTACAGATGTCATTCTTGGCGCCAACGCACTTGATCTTGAGCGCGCTCGCGAACAACAAATGGCCGCATCCTTCGTTGACCGCCTGACGTTGAATGAAGAGCGCGTTGAGCAGATGGCACAGGCGATTGACAATATTGCCGCCCTCGATGATCCCGTTGGCTCGGTCATTTCGCAATGGACGCAGCCCAACGGGCTTGAGATTTCCCGTGTTCGTGTCCCCATTGGTGTTATTGGCATTATTTATGAAAGCCGGCCCAACGTTACCGCTGACGCCGGTGCCTTGTGTCTTAAATCGGGCAATGCCGCAATTTTGCGTGGCGGTTCCGACAGTCTGAATTCAAGTGCTGCCATTGGCATATGTCTGACAGACGGGCTTAAATCTGCTGGTCTGCCAGAAGCCTGTATTCAGGTGGTGCCAACACCTGATCGCGCCGCTGTTGGTGCCATGCTGTCCGGTCTTGATGGTACGGTCGATCTGATTATACCGCGCGGTGGTAAAAGTCTGGTCGCCCGTGTTGAAGCTGATGCCCGTGTGCCGGTGTTTTCTCACCTCGAAGGCCTGTGCCACGTTTACGTTGACAAGGCAGCTGATCTGGAAATGGCCGTTGCGATTACACTCAATGCCAAATTGCGCCGTACCGGTATTTGCGGCGCTGCCGAAACCTTGTTGATTGATGAAAATGCCAAAGATACATTGCTGACACCGCTTATTGAAGCTTTGCTTGATGCCGGCTGCGAAGTGCGTGGGGCCGATGAGGTCTGCACCGTTGATGCTCGTGTGGTGAAGGCCAACGACAGTGACTGGACCACTGAATATCTCGATACCATCATTTCGGTTCAACTGGTTGACGGCGTTGATGCAGCGGTCGACCACATCGAAAACTTCGGCTCAAATCATACGGACGCCATTGTCACGGATGATGCGCAAACAGCGGAGAAATTTCTCAATAATGTCGACAGCGCCATTGTCCTGCATAATGCCTCGACCCAATATGCCGATGGCGGCGAATTTGGCATGGGCGCAGAAATCGGCATCGCCACAGGAAAAATGCATGCCCGCGGGCCGGTCGGCGTCGAGCAATTGACCAGTTTCAAATATGTTGTGCGCGGTACTGGCCAGGTTCGCCCCTGATATGGCAGACATTGAGCCAGTTGCTAAAACGAACATGCGCATTGGCCTTTTTGGCGGCTCTTTCAACCCTGCTCATGGCGGTCATCTGCACATTTCAAAAACCGCACTTGAGCGTTTGAAACTTGATCGGGTGTGGTGGTTGTTGTCGCCACAAAATCCCTTAAAACAGGCAAAAGACTATGCGCCTTATGGCGATCGCGCGCAATCTGCCCGCAAAGTGATAGATACCCCAAAAATCGAGCTGTCTTTTTTCGAGCAGGAGCAAAACATCACTTACAGTTTGGACACAATCCGGCAATTGTTACAGCGTCACGCCGGGGTTAAATTTGTCTGGCTGATGGGCGCAGATGCCTTTGCCGGTCTCGATCTTTGGAAAGACTGGCGGATGATTGTTGAAACCATTCCTATTGCAGTTTTCAATCGCCCCGATTTTGCCAAAGCCGCTTTAGGCTCAAAAGCAGCACAACTTTATGCCGAATTCAGGCTTGATGAGAAAGATGCAGCCCTTTTGCCCGGTAAAACAGCACCAGCCTGGTGTTTTATAAATCAACCACTGGATTATTCCACTTCAACGCAAATTCGGACGCAGAAGTAATCAATATTAAGCCTGAATGCACAGAATTGGTTGAAATAGGAGGGCATTTAAGTTTATTGTCCGGATTATTGTTGAATTTGGGTATTTTTGCTATACCCGAATGATGTATGACCACATAAATGGGTCAGATTTGAAAGAGAACCACCATATCCATGAGCTCTGATAAAAAAGCGGATGCCTGCACCAGCGATGCACCTGCCAAGACGGGTGTCGTTGAAAATCAACTGAAAACCATTCAAACTGTTCTGGACGACGCCAAAGCGCTGGACATTGTCGTAGTAGACCTGGCTGGCAAGACTGCCATTGCCGATTATATGGTTGTGGCCTCGGGGCGCTCACAGCGCCATGTGGGTGCGGTTGCTGACCAGGTAGCACGCGCACTGCGTGAGGCTGGCCATGGCCGTCCGCGCGTGGAAGGCCTGCCCAATTGTGACTGGGTGCTGATTGACAGTGCCGATATCATTACCCATATCTTCCGGCCCGAAGTGCGCGAGTTCTACAATCTCGAAAAACTGTGGTCAGAACACACACCAGCTGAGAGGCTGGCGGTTTAAATCGACAAAAATTTTGTGACAGGTGAGTGCAGATGTCGATGAAGCTTTTCATAGGCGCTGTCGGGCGCATGAAAAATGGACCCGAAAACGCGCTGTTTAAGGATTATTTTGATCGTTGCAGCAAGGCCGGACCCAAGATTGGACTGGGGCCGATGGTTTTGTCTGAAATTGTTGAATCAAAAAATTCGCATAAACCCGAACGCCAGCGCCTTGAAGCGCAAGGCCTGACAAAAATGCCGATAAAAAACTCATCCCTTATTGTGCTGGATGAGCGTGGGCGCAGCCTGTCCAGCGTGGCATTCTCGCAGCAACTTGAAAACTGGCGCGATGACGGTGTCCCCCAGGCCAGTTTTCTGATTGGCGGGCCCGATGGTCTTGATAAATCGATCGTCAATGACGCTGACCTGGTCCTGTCATTTGGCACCATGACCTGGCCGCATATGATTGCCAGAATACTCCTGGTCGAACAGCTTTACCGATCCATATCCCTGTTGAGCGGACACCCTTATCACCGCATCTGATTTGTTAATTTATGACGGCAATAATTTATCAAAAGTTTTCTAATACCAACGCTAGGCGCAACCCTGGTTGCGGCGTATGATGATCGTGCACATATATAAGTGAACCGGGTGGAATGGATATCACAGGTAAACATATAATCGCTATTGTGATTGGCTTGGGGATTTTTGCTTTTGATCCCCAGATTGGCTATGCGCAGGCCAAAAAGAACCGCGAAAAACCAAAACAAAACCTGGAAAAAATCGAACGTGAGCTCAACCAGGCAAAAAAGCGTGAAAATCAACTTGGCCAGCAGCGCAAACGCCTGAAAGAAGATGCCGCCCGGCTTAAAAAGTTTCTTATCGCTGGTGCTGCCCGGCTTCAGGCACGTGAAGCCCAGGCAACCGCCACCGAATTTCGATTGGCCAGGTTAAGCGTCAATGAAGGCAAGATAAACCGGCGGCTAATTGTTGAAAGAGACAAACTGGCAGAGCTTCTGGCAGGATTGCAAAGGATTGAGCGCTCGCCGCCGCCTGCCCTGGCGGTGCAGCCTGAAAATGCGCTGGATGCGATACGGAGCGCCATGTTACTGGGAAAAATAATCCCGGATATAAAACAGGAAGCAAATACCCTGGCGCGCGAGCTTCGTAACTTAAGCCGGTTGCGCCGGGAGATTGCCATAGAACAAAAAGACCTCAATGAGACAACCGCCAAGCTTGAGGTTGAGCGCAAGGAGATCGAAAAACTGCTGGAGACCAAACGGATTGCCAGCAAGCGCACGGATCAGGAAATTAAAGAAGAACACCGACGCATCGCCAGTCTGGGACGGCAGGCAAAATCACTCAAAGATCTTCTGGCGAAACTCAAAAGACAGGCGGCCAAAAAGAAATCGGCAAAAACAACGCGAAATGCAGCGTCTGCACCGGTTCGATTGACTCAACTGACGCCGGGTGTGAGGTTTTCGAAAAGCAGAAGGGCTTTAAGCTTCCCTGTTCAGGGGGAACGGGTTAGAAACTACGGCGATGCAGACGGTTTTGGTGGAAATGTACGCGGGCTTTCTATAGCTTCACGGTCTCGTGCGCAGGTAATTTCGCCAAATGATGGTACAGTAGTGTATGCTGGCAAGTTCAGAGGGTACGGTCAACTCTTGATCATTAACGCTGGTGAAGGATATCATGTGTTATTGGCAGGTATGGAACGAATCACTACGGAAGTTGGCCAGGTTGTTCTGGCTGGCGAACCGGTCGGTAACATGGGACAAAAACTGGCACCAGGAACCGCTCTTGGTGCAATAAGTGGAGATGAGCGCCCGGTTCTTTATATTGAATTCAGGCGAAAGGGATTCCCATTGGATCCGACACCCTGGTGGGTGGGAAATGTAAAAAAGGCTCGTGGATAATGCGAAAATCGATTTTAACAACTTTAGGCGCCCTTTTTCTGGGGGCAGCCGCTACTGCGGTCCTGATGTATTCAGTTGCACCGCAAGGTCCAGCCAATGCCGCCAACACGGATACCTACAAACAGCTCAACCTGTTTGGCGACGTTTTTGACCGGGTCAGGTCGGATTATGTCGAGGCACCGGACGATTCAAAATTGATCGATGCTGCCATCAGCGGCATGTTGACATCGCTTGATCCGCATTCAAGTTATTTAAACGCCAAAAGCTTTCGCGATATGCAGGTGCAGACCCGCGGCGAATTTGGCGGTCTTGGTATTGAAGTGACCATGGAAAATGGTATCGTCAAGGTGGTCACCCCTATTGATGACACGCCTGCCGACCGTGCCGGTGTAAAGCCCGGCGATCTCATTACCCATCTGGATAAAGAAAAAATTCAAGGGCTAACGCTTGCTCAGGCAGTCGAGAAGATGCGTGGCCGCGTCAAGACACCTTTGGTGCTGACTGTTGTGCGCAAGGGCCGGGACGAGCCTTTCGACATTACCGTCATCCGCGATATTATCCGCATCAAATCGGTTCGCTTCCGCTCGGAAGATGATGTTGGTTATATCCGCATCACCACTTTTACCGAGCAGACCCAAAAAGGTGTTGAAAAAGCCATTGTCGAGCTCAAAAAGAAAATAGGTCCCGATATCAAGGGCTATGTGGTTGATTTGAGAAACAATCCCGGCGGCCTGCTCGATCAGGCGATTTCAGTATCCGATACGTTTCTTGATCGCGGTGAAATTGTTTCAACCCGTGGCCGCAATATTGAAGAAACCCAGCGTTACAATGCGCGCTCCGGCGACCGGGTTGAGGGCAAGCCGATTGTTGTCCTTATCAATGGCGGCTCAGCCTCAGCATCAGAAATTGTTGCCGGTGCCCTTCAAGATCACAAACGGGCAAAAATTATCGGTACACGCTCATTTGGCAAAGGCTCGGTCCAGACGATTATTCCCTTGGGCGACAGCGGTGCCATAAGATTGACCACAGCGCGCTATTACACGCCGTCGGGCCAATCCATCCAGGCCAAGGGTATTACCCCTGATGTTGTTGTTGAACAGGAAGTTCCCGAAGATCAAAAAGCCCGCACAACCTTGAAAGGCGAGGCTGATCTGCCGGGCCATCTGAAGTCGGAGGAAGGTGAAGAGAAAAAAGGCTCTTCAGCATTCGTTCCCAAGGACAAAGCCGATGATAAACAACTGGCCTTTGCTCTTGCCATGCTTCGCGGTGTGAAAGTCAATAGCGAAAATTCAACAGAAAAGAAAACCACTATCGCCAATTGATTGTTGTTTTTTGGTCAAGTTTGTAAATCCCTGCGTGTCGAATTTGTGAAACATGGGCTGGTGAGCCTGCATCCGGGAACAAAGCAAAGATAAATGGTATCGCAAGACTCCAACGAAACAATTGAAGCACCGGTTGCACCAAAACGCTCAAAAGTTCTTTTGGCCAGCTGGGCACTGTTTGCGATTGCTTTGCTTGGTTTGCTGAGTTGGGTGCTGATAGCAAATGACCCTCTCGGCGGTGAGCCTGTTGCCATCGTAAAACTGGACAACCTGAAAGACCAAACTCCGAAAGTTGATGCCCAAAAACTTGGCATGCGCAAGACCATGCGCCCTGAGGATCCAGCAAAAATTGCCAAAAACACTGAAAAAACCACGCCCCCTCCTGACCTCGAACCAGGGGCGGATATAACCATTGAAACGCTGGACGCATCAACGACAGCACTGGCACCTGTGCCAGCTGAAGGTCTGGTGGAAAAAACCAGAGTAGGGCCTTTGCCCCGCATTGGTGAAGATGGTCGCCGCCCGAGCCAGGTCTATGCCCGCAAACCCGATGGTAATACTTCGGCAGCCAGCGCACCGATGAGAATTGCCATCTTTGTCGGTGGCATGGGCCTGAGCGCCAAGGGAACAAATGCCGCTATCAAACGTCTGCCCGAGCAGATCACTTTAGGCTTTGCGCCATATGGCAAAAGCCTGCAATCGTGGATAAAAAAAGCCCGTGATCACGGCCATGAAGTGCTTTTGCAAATCCCGATGGAACCCTATGATTTTCCTGATAATGACCCCGGCCCCTATACGCTTTTGACCAACCTGTCTGTGACTGAAAACATGCAGCGCTTAAAATGGCTGATGTCCAGATTTGTCGGCTACGCCGGTGTTACCAACTATATGGGTGCCAAATTCACCGCTGCACCGGAACCTTTGAGAAATTTTCTTGCTGAAATTTCCAGACGTGGTCTGATCTACATTGACAATGGCACCTCACAGCGCAGCAAAGCAAAGCAGGTGGGTCGCGAAATTGGCCTGGGCGTTTCAACCGCTGATCTGCTGATTGATGTTAACCCCTCTAAAGCTGCCATAGACAAAGCCTTGATGCAGCTGGAAAACATAGCCCGCAGGCGCGGCCTTGCCATCGGGTATGCCTCCGGGTTACCGATATCGATAGAACGCATCGTCGAGTGGTCAAAATCGCTGGAGGCCAAGGGTATTACCCTTGTTCCCGTCTCGGCCACTATTCCGGCAGGCCAGTCATAGAAAATTTAAAGACCTTTGATTAGAGTATCCCATGATTGACGTTGAAAAACTGCCGTACCGCGAATGCGTGGGCATTATGCTTTTGAATTCTCGCGGCCAGGTCTGGGTCGGACACCGCATCGCCAAATGGAAAGATGATGCCAGCGCCCATATCTGGCAGATGCCCCAGGGGGGAATAGACCACGGTGAAACACCCGAACAGGCGGCATGGCGCGAACTCAAGGAAGAAACCAGTGTCAGCTCCGCCAGGATCGTCGCCACAATAGATGATTGGCTTTATTATGATCTACCTGAAGAGGTAGTAGGCTTTGCCCTCAAGGGTAAATATCGCGGCCAGAAGCAAAAATGGTTCGCCATGGCGCTGACCGGTCCTGAAAGCGAAATCAATATTGCCGCCGATGACGGGCTCGAACAGGAGTTTGACCAGTGGAAGTGGAGTGACATGGATCAGCTGGTTGATCTTATTGTGCCGTTCAAGCGCGATGTTTATGCAGCGGTAATCAAACAGTTTGCGCATTTATCGCGGTAAAAACCGAACCAACATCTTCACGCAGGCATGAAACTGTGTCATTGAACGTACAGCGCAGGAGAGGTGCCAGAGTGGTTGAATGGGGCGGTCTCGAAAACCGTTGTGTGCGCAAGCATACCGAGGGTTCGAATCCCTCTCTCTCCGCCA
>CAZJUF010000070.1:0-10593 GCA_964549055.1 uncultured Hyphomicrobiales bacterium
CGCAAGGCACGCCCGCGCGAGTGCAAGACAACAGGCCATTGCGCGAATCTTCCAGCCCGACACATTCGTCCGGTTGCAAACCCAGATCCCGCACCGCCAGATTAAACGCGTCAGGTGCAGGTTTTTTATTTTTTACCTCATCGCCTGCTGCAATCACAGCAAAAACCTCAGTTGCGGGTAATCCAAAACACGCCTCTGTCAGCCGGTCGACATTGGGCCGGTTGGTGGTCGTGGCCACAGCTACAATGATATTGCTGGCTTTGGCGTCCGCAATCAAATCTGCTATCCCGGTACGCAGACATGCAGCACCACTGGTTATTAATTTACCATAGCGATCGGTTTTGTATCGATGTAGTTCTGCGATTTGCGACAGATTGGGGACTTCGCCGAGATACTCACGCACATAAGCTGCCATGCGTTCCTTGCCACCGGTGGTGTTCAGCAATTCGCCATAAAGTTCAGACGACCATACCCAGGGCAATTCAAATTCGGCAAACGTCTCATTAAAAGCATGCCGGTGGGCTTCTTCGGTTTCACACAAGGTACCGTCGACATCAAAAATCAACGCCTTGATGTTCATTTACACGCAGCTTGTGCCGCATTGCGGATGGCGCGAATATTTTCACCATAAGGGGCGGGGTTTGAAACTGATCCGCCTTTGAACACAGCGGAGCCCGCCACCAGAACATCGGCACCGGCAGCAGCCATCAAGGGTGCTGTTTGCGGTGTAATCCCGCCATCAATTTCAATGTGAATGGGTCGCTCTGCAATCATCGTGCGCAACTGTTCGACTTTGGCCACCTGCGAGTGGATAAATTTCTGTCCGCCAAATCCGGGATTAACCGTCATGACACACACCAGATCAATGAGGTCGATTACATATTCAATGGTACTTGCCGGTGTCGACGGGTTAAGGGCAACGCCGGCCTTGCAACCAAGATCCCGGATATATTGTAAGGAGCGATGCAAATGCGGGCCTGCTTCGGCGTGGATGGTCAGGATATCGGCACCGGCATCGGCAAAATCTTTTAAAAATCCATCCACCGGAGCTATCATCAGGTGTACATCCATCACTGTTTTGATGTGCGGGCGAATGGCGGCACAAGTAGAAGGACCAAAGGTGATGTTGGGAACGAAATGCCCGTCCATCACATCCACATGCACCCAGTCGCAACCCTCAGCTTCGATGGCTTCGCACTCGAGGCCGAAATTGGCAAAATCCGATGCCAGTATTGACGGGGCTATTTTGATGGAACGGTCCATAATATCCTCTTGGGTTTAGGAGTTGGATTTTCTACTTGCTTTGCTGTTTCGTGTCAATTAACGCCCAGGGCTCTGCGCCAGCCCGGGAAGATTGTGTCGGCATCACCGGGAAAACTTTCAAATGCCCGGGCAAACTCGCGGTGGTCCCTGGCAAATTCAATCGGGTCCGCACCCTGTTTCCAGCATTGTTCGGCCTGACGCAGGGAAGTAGCCCCGTCAGCTGCGCCATCAATGTGGCCAAAGGCACCGCCGCCAGCCGTCAAAATCAGGTTGGAGTGTCCGAGGTTTTTGAAAAATCCCGGCATTCTGAGTGCGTTCATGCCGCCGGAAATGATCGGTGTGGTTGGCTTCATGCCTTCCCATTCCTGATGATAATATGGTCCATCCGCACTGTCATCACAGATCATATAGGCCATTAACTTGTCAGCGGCTTCACCTTCCATTTTACCAAACCCCATGGTTCCGGTGTGAATGCCTGACGCCCCTTGCATCCGCGCCATTTTGGATAAGACAAAGGCGGTATAGCCGCGCATGGCACTTGGTGATGTTACCGCCCCGTGACCGGCTCTGTGATAATGCAGATATTGCTTGGGAAAGGTGCGCCGCGCGGTGGTGATGGCGGCAGGTCCGGTCACATATCCATCGACCAGGAAGGCCACATGGTCGGCATTTTCTGCAAAAGTCTCCAGAATAAATTCGCCACGCGCGACCATTTCATAATGATCATCGGCGGTGATATTGGCGGAGAACAGTTTGGCTTCGCCGGTTTCGTCCTGCGCGCGTTTCATCGCATCTGCCACCAGGGGAATGGTTTCTTTTAACGGAGCAAACAATTGGTTGCCCTGAGGTTCATCATTTTTGATGAAATCACCACCGAGCCAGAAATCATAACATGCTGATGCAAACGGTTGTGGCCGCAACCCCAGTTTGGGTTTGATGATAGTGCCGACAATAAATCCGCCATCGACAACCGGGCGGCGCAATACCCGCCATAGGTCCGAAATAGAGGTTGAAGGCCCATCAAACAGGCGCAAGAATTCAGGTGGTACATAGAAGTCATGAATTTTAGCGTGCTCCACGTCCCCCATACCCTGATTATTACCAATGCACAGGGTCAGAAAAGAACATATCATCGCCCGGCCATCGGTGATGTTGCGGTCAAACAGCTCAACAGGATACGCGATTTTCATCAGGTCTGTGGCTTCGTCAATTTCATAAACCAGCGCATCAACGCCACGGGTGAAATCATCGGTGGTGGAGACATCCACATTGGTGCCGGTGGAGCTTTCGGCGGCAAAATGCGCAGCGGTTTCAAGATAGCCGCCAAAACCTGCTTTCGGTTTCATGATGTAAGTGACCAGCACGTGGTGGCCACCAGCAATCAGACCTTCTTCGGTGAGGGATAAATCGGCATAGCGATCAGATTGATCCATGATATTTTCTCCTGTTTTGAAAATTTATGCAGCAACGGGATCAAGTGATCCCTCAGCGTAACGACTGGCCATATCGTCCATGGGGATGACTTTGATGTTTGCGGCGTTATCAGCTGTGCCAAAGCGTTCAAACCGGTCGAGGCACAGGGCTTCCATCGCCTCCATGGCGGGGATGAGGAATTTGCGCGGGTCAAACTGCGTTGCGTCTTGTGTAGCAATTTTTCGAAATTGCCCGGTCATCGCCATGCGGCAGTCGGTATCAATGTTGACCTTGCGCACACCGTTTTTTATGCCGCGTTCGATTTCTTCCACCGGCACCCCGTAGGTCTGGGGCATATCACCGCCACAGGCATTGATGATGTCCTGCAATTCCTGCGGCACCGAAGATGAGCCGTGCATCACCAGATGCGTGCCGGGAAGTTTTTTGTGAATGGCTTCAATCACATTCATCGCCAGAATGTCACCATCAGGCTTGCGGCTGAATTTGTAGGCACCATGGCTGGTGCCGCAGGCGATGGCCAAAGCATCAACTTTGGTGTTGCCGACAAAATCAACCGCCTGATCGGGATCGGTCAGCAATTGTTCCATCGACAATTTTCCCGATGCACCAGAGCCATCTTCTTCTTCTGCTTCACCGGTTTCCAGAGACCCGAGAACACCAAGTTCGCCTTCAACGGAGGCTCCAACCCAATGGGCCATGCGCGCAACGCGTTCAGTAATGGCGATGTTATACTCATATGATGCCGGGGTTTTCATGTCAGCTTCAAGACTGCCGTCCATCATCACGGAGGTAAAACCATGCCGAATGGCCGACGAACAGGTGGCTTCATTATTGCCATGATCCTGATGCATGCAGATCGGAATTTCGGGGTACATTTCGGCCAGGGCCTGGACCATGTGGCGCAGCATGATATCACCGGCATATGACCGAGCGCCCCGACTGGCCTGCATTATAACGGGAGCATCGCATTTTTTTGCAGCCCTCATTATGGCCAATCCCTGCTCCATATTATTGATGTTGAAGGCCGGTACTCCGTAGCTGTTTTCGGCGGCATGATCCAAAAGCTGGCGCAAAGTTATCAGGGACATGATCGGTTTTCCTTATGATTGCTCGCCGTGCTGGCGGTTATAACTTTCATCATTTTTTCTTCAGGCCCGTCGCGCATTGTCAATCAGGCGGAAAATTAGCGGTGTCAGGATCAGCTGCATGGCAATATCCATTTTACCACCGGGAATGACGATTGAATTGGCCCGGCTCATCCAGCTGCCGTTAATCATCGATATCAGGTAGGGAAAATCGATACCGCTGGGATTGGCAAATCGAATGACCACCAGGCTCTCATCCGCGCTAGGGATGGTTCGGGCAATGAAGGGGTTTGAGGTGTCGACAACCGGTACGCGCTGGAAATTGATATCGGTGTTTGAAAATTGCGGCACAATGCATTTCACATAGGCATCCATGCGGCGTAAAATGACATCGGTGACGGCTTCGGTAGAATAGCCGCGCGAGGATTTATCCCGGTGAATTTTCTGGATCCACTCAAGATTGATAACCGGCACAACTCCGATTTTCAAATCGGCATAATCGGCAATCTTGATAATGCTGTTTGAAACCGCGCCGTGCAAACCTTCATAGAATAAAACATCGGTGCCATCGTCAAAAGGCTTCCACTTGGTAAACTCTCCCGATGGCGTATTATGCCGATTTGCCTCCACATCGTCATGAATATATGTGCGCGTGCGCCCCTTGCCGGTTTCACCGTAGGTGCGAAGCACGCTTTCCAGCTCTTTCAGTTCATTTGCATCGAATGAAAAATGACTGAATGAATGATCGCCTTCAGCCTGCCGTTTTTCATTTTCCGCTGCCATCTCGGCGCGGTTGTAGCGGTGAAACGCGTCACCTTCAATCGACACCGAACTAATGCCTTCGCGGCGAAAAATCTGGTCGAACGTGTGCTTGACAGTGGTCGTGCCAGCTCCGGAAGACCCTGTGACTGTAATGATCGGATGCTTCGTACTCATAAGACCTCTCCTCAATCCCTGAACAGACCGCGGTTGCGGAACAATGCCGGTGCCTCAAATTCGGGTAAATCATAATATGCGCTAAGACGGCTGACTTTTTCAGCGGTGCCAAATACGAACGGCGTGCGGGCGTGCAGTGTTTTTGCCCGCTGCTCCAGCAGCCGGTCGCAGCCATCAGTGGCCAGGCCACCAGCTTGCTCAAGTAAAAAGGCAATGGGTGCACACTCATAAACCATGCGCAGGCGACCATGCTCATAGCCTTTACGGCTGTCGTCGGGATAAAGAAATATACCGCCACGGGTGAGAATGCGATGGGTTTCCGCCACCAGAGAGGCTACCCAGCGCATGTTGAAATTTTTGCCACGCGGGCCGGTTTCACCGGAATAACAATCGTCAATATAAGCCCGGACAGGTGTGGGCCAATGGCGGTAGTTGGAAGCATTGATAGCAAACTCAACGGTCTGGTCAGGTATTTTAACCGCCTGATCCAGCATCACAAACTGGCCGCTATCAGGATCGAGTATTAACGAAAGTGTGCCGGCGCCAAAGGTAATCATCATCGCTGTCTGTGGCCCGTAGATGATGTAACCACCGGCAATCTGATCACTACCCGGCCGCAGAAAGCTTTCATCGCCATCGTCTTTAGCTTCATAGATCGAAAAGATTGTGCCGATCGACATGTTGACATCGATGTTGGAGGAGCCGTCGAGCGGATCGATGGCCAGTGCCAGCCTGCCCGAAGCATTTGCTGCAATAACTTCGTTGCGTTCTTCTGACGCAAACCAGCGCACGCTGGTTTTGCAAACCTGTTCGAAAAACATTTCGTCAGCAATTATGTCGAGGGCTTTTTGAGTATCCCCATCGCTATTCTCACCGACAGATGCCCCCATGGCACCTTCAAGAGCGCCTCTGGAAATTTTCTTCGACAGGGTTTTAGCCACTGTTAGCAGCGCCCCGACAACTTCGGCCACATCCGTAGGGATGTCACCATTGGCTGCCATGTATTTAGAAAATTCCAACGCCCTGTTCATCGCACAATCTCTGATTTTAAAGGTTTTAACCAGATAAGCTTTGGGCAATAACATTAGAAAAATAAATTGAAAAAAATCATGTTTGTGGTAAATAAAATTTATGACCCAACATAATGCCATAAGTTTGAAACAGCTGCGGGCTCTGGTCGCCATCAATGAAAACGGAACCCTTGCCGCTGCTGCAATCGTGTTAAACCTGACACCACCGGCCATATCGACACAATTGCGGTTGCTGGAACAAAATCTCGGCGTAAAGCTGGTTGAGCGCGGCAATGATGGCAAAACCGCTCTAACCGTTTCAGGTGAGGAGGTTCTGCGCACGGCATACGCTATAAACGCTAATTTAAACATCTGTTTTGACAGGATAAAATCACTTTCTTCAGGCAAAGCAGGTTACCTCGCGCTTGGTGTTACCAGCACTGGAAAATATTTTGCACCGCAGTTGGTTTCGACCTTTCAAAGCCTCTTTCCAGACATTGAGGTCGGCTTGAAAATCGGCAACCGCGGGGAGATTATTTCACTGATTTCTGAAGGCACCGTCGATCTTGCAATCACCGGCAGACCGCCGCGCATATCGGAAGTTGTGGCGGAAATTTTAGGGGTCCACCCCCACATTATCATTGCCCCTCATGGTCACCCTTTAGCCTCAGGGTGTGACGTTTTGCCCGAGGATTTGCTCAATCAAACCTTCCTGACACGCGAAAGGGGGTCGGGAACGCGCATTTTAATGGAGCGGCATATGGACCGGTTAGGCGAGGGGCGACCTTATCATACGGTCGAAATGGGCACTAACGAAACTATAAAGCAAGCTGTTATAGCCAATCTTGGCATCGCTTTTATTTCAGCCCACACGGTGGCCAGTGAATTGGCTGACGGACGGCTGGTGCAGATCAGGGCGGACGGTGTCCCTATTACCCGTCATTGGTTCTTGATACATCGACGTGATATTGAACTCAGTCCGGTTGCCGAAAAATTCCATGAGTTTATTGTCGCCGAGGACGGCCGTTTTTTACCAGATGTTCCCAACTAGAACAATCAGGAAGTGCCCTATGCTGCCAAGGCCTGTTTGAGGAAACTGTCAATCAAGTTACGCAAATGCGCTGCCTGATCACTGACCTCGGAAGAAGCTGTCAACACCTGGCTTGAGGAATTGGTCGTCTCTGAGACACCGTTCATTACACCGGCCATCTTTTCAGCCGCCTCTTGAGTGCCGGTAGCCGCTTTTTGAACAGAAAGAGAAATCTCAGATGTAGCAACGCCTTGCTGCTCGACGGCAACGGCTATGGTTGAGGTGTACTCATTAACTTCGTCCATTATTTTGGTGATCTCGCCAATGGCATCAACAGCCTCTGTGGTCGAGCCCTGAATACCTGAAACCTGGGCTGCAATTTCCTGGGTGGCGCTGGCTGTTTGCGTTGCCAGACTTTTTACCTCGCTGGCAACAACGGCAAAGCCCTTGCCAGCGTCACCGGCACGCGCCGCCTCAATTGTTGCATTAAGTGCCAAAAGATTAGTTTGCTCGGCAATATCCTGTATCAGATTGACCACGGCGCCGATTTTATCTGCTGCCAGGGCAAGCTCGCCGATCTTTCGACTGGTGTCGGAAGCGCTGTTCGCCGCCTGATCAACTATGCCACTGGTCGTGGCTACCTGACGCCGGATCCCTTCAATTGAGGAACTTAGCTCTTCGGCGGCGGAGGCAACAGTCTGCACGTTTCCTGAGGCTTCTTTAAACGCGTTTTCAGCGCCCGCGGCCTGTTCAGCGGTTTGATCGGCTATGCCTGTCATATCTTGTGCGGATGTCTGCATCTGAGTGGCATTGTCGCCAACCCCGGACAATCCTTTTTGGACGTCGGTTCTGAAATCGTCGATCAGGTTTTTAATTTGTCCCTGACGTTCGCGTTCAGCCGTTCTTGAATTTTCGGCCTCGGATTCCAGTTCTCTTTGTCGCAGGGAGTTATCTCTAAATCCTGAAATTTCCATCATCAGTTGCCCGACTTCATCCTTGCGGCCATTGGCCTCAAGTTCGATGTCAAGATCACCGGAAGAAACACGCTGTGTAATCTTCGTAAGATTGGACAGTGGTCTGGAGATTAATATCCACAAGCCCAAAGTTATCAATATCGCAAACACCACAGCAATTACAGTCGCGGCAGAAATCAGCTTAAAAGCCTGGGATGCCGTGCTGGCTGCCAGACTTGATTGAACCTCAACCAGCTCTGTGACCCTTTCAGCTATGGTTTCTTCAGCGTTTTGTGCACGGGCCAATGCTGCCAGCAAACCGGCATTGGCCTGAGCCAGATTGACAAAAGTCTTTTTGAAATCGTTAATCAAAGGCATTGTGTCCGTCTTGGTCATAGCCTTCAACGCTCCTGACAGCCCGGACAGCTGATTGATTTTATCTTCAACCGCTTTTTGCTGATCCTTGCCAGGTTTCAAACGATAATCGGCAACCTGCATGGCCACATCAACAGCGGCATTTGCATAGGCATCACCAATTGTCGCCCGGGTGAGAGCGGCGCGGAGTTCGCGTGAAAGACTTTCGTTACTTTTGCGCGCCTGCTTGTTAAAATTAATGAAAGCATCACTTAATTTGACAGTATCGCCTGCAATCTTGCTCAAGGTACCCCATGCTTGCAATTGTATGCTTGAGCGTGACATGGCATCGGGATCGTTTTTGAATTCCTCCAATAATTTAAAGACAAGAGCCACACGGCCACTCAACGCCCGCGCCAGTTCATCAGTTTCTGGAGATACGGAAGCTTCGGATAGTTTTCTGGTGCGAGATTTTAGTTGTGCAAACACTAACCTGTCTTCATCCGATGTCTTTGATGTTATTCCAGACAATAAAACCGGCTCTAAAATTCTGGATGCTTTTTCCGCAGACAGCGCCGTTTCACTTACCAAAACGGCAAGATCTAATGCGCGCGCGACGATTTTTCGCTGATTGTTGCGCCTGGCCGTAATTTTGTTGGCTTCAGCCTTGGCTTTTGCACGAATTTTATTGCCGGTATCTCGCAAGGTTTTAACGGCGCTGTTCATTTTGCCGGACTGCCGGGTGATGTTTTCAGTGGCATTCTCCAAAGCTGAAAATGAGACCGAGAACTTGTCAACCTCCGCTAGAATATCAGAGATCCCGGAATGGGCGGCCGCCTGGCTTTTCAGTTCCGACCTCACAACCGCGGTGGCCGTTGCGATGTCTCCGGCGACTTTGGAGCCAGGGTGATTCAAGTATATAGCCATATACCGGGAAACATCATTCATTCCGGCAAGTGCTGTTGCCAGACCTTGAGATGATCTGACGATATTGCTCTGGGAGGATATATTGCTGAAACCTATTGAGGCAACGATAAGTGTCAATAATCCTGCTCCCAACGCGCTGAGGATCAGTTTAACTTTTATCGACATGTTTTCGAACAATTTCCACACAACTTTTCTCCCAATTTGAATTGTCTAAAATATGGAACAGTATTATTAATTTTTTGCTTAGGACCTGTTGAAGCAAATTGTTTATAATGTTCTACTCAAAGCACAGGGTCAGCACAAAAAAGGCTAAAAAAAACAATGAGGTATTTTATATATGCGTAACCTTCAATTACCCGGGCGCTCGCCTGTTCACGCTCCCACTGCTATGGCCAGCTCCTCACATCCCCTGTCAACCCAGGCAGCTGTTGATGTGTTGAAATCAGGCGGTAATGCCATGGATGCAGCCGTTGCTGCCTGTGCGGTTCAATGTGTGGTCGAGCCCGGCTCAACCGGCATCGGCGGGGATTGTTTTTGTCTTTATTCAAAAGGTGGATCTAACGAGATTATTGCCTTTAACGGTTCGGGTCGCGCGCCAGCTGCAGCCTCAATCGACTGGTATCAGGAGCAGGGCATTTCAGAAATTGAAGTTGATACACCTCATGCGGTTACTGTTCCAGGTTCCATTGACGCCTGGAGCCAGCTTGTTGGCGATCACGGCAAAAAACCCCTCGGCGAACTTTTAGGCCCGGCCATCGCTTATGCGCGCGATGGCTATCCCATATCCTCGCGCGTACATACAGATTTCAAAAACAGTGAGGCATTATTGCGGGCTAGTGAAAATGGGGCTGACATCTTTCTGCCAGGAGGCCGGGTTCCTGCTGTTGGTGACATGCATTTTCAACCGCTGCTCGCGGCAACCTTGCAAAAAATCGCTGATCACGGTCGCGATGTTTTCTATACCGGAGAAGTTGCCGCCGACATTGTTGATTATCTCCAATCCAAAGGCGGTTTGCACACAGCGGAAGATTTCGCGACTGCAAAAGGCGAGTATGTCACTCCCATATCCACTGAGTTTCGGGGGTATCAGGTGCATGAATGCCCGCCCAACGGCCAAGGTGTGATTGCGCTATTATTATTGAATATCATCAGTGAAATTGAACTTGATTCGACAGATCCGATAACTGTGGATCGCCTGCACCTGGAACTGGAAGCCTGTCGCCTCGCCTATGCCGCGCGCAATATTTATCTGGCCGATCCCGATCATAGTGAAGTACCGGTCGAAGAAATTCTGTCAGCCGAATTTGCCGCCCGCATTCGAGAGACTATTGACCCCGAACGTGCAGTTGAACCACCTGTTGATGTGGATTTGCCGCGCCATGAAGACACGGTCTATATTTCAGTGGTGGATAAGGACAGAAACTGCTGCAGTTTTATCAATACGGTTTTCACTGGCTTTGGCAGCGGTCTGGTAGCGCCTAAATCCGGCGTTGTGCTGCAAAGTCGTGGCATGGGTTTTTCGCTTGATCCCAACAGCCGCAATTGTATCGCCGGCAACAAGCGCCCGCTGCATACGATTATTCCCGGCATGGTAACCAAAG
>CAZJUF010000071.1:0-10581 GCA_964549055.1 uncultured Hyphomicrobiales bacterium
TGCCCAATCTCTACGTTCTTTGTTCGACATGGGGATCAAACCCTTGTCAGCCAGATAACCCTCTGGTCCCCAGGCTTTGTCATTGGCAAATTCGGCCAGGTATTCCGTAATTCCGGCGGTTTTTCCAATGCGGCTCTTTTTGACATAAAAATAAAGCGAGCGTGAAACCGGATAGCTGCCATCTGAAATCAGATCAAAATCCGGCGTAATGCCATTGATTTTGCTGCCCTGAATGGTGTCGGTGTTTTGATCAAGAAAACTAAAACCGAAAATACCAAAGGCGGAAGGATTGGCTTTGAGCTTTTGAACAATCAGATTATCGTTTTCACCAGCTTCGATAAAGGCACCGTCTTCGCGTATGGTCTGGCACAAAGATTTGTATGCCTTTTTATCTTTTTTCTTGAGAGCCTTGATCCAGGCGAAGGATTTGCAACCACCCTCCATCGCCAGTTCAACAAAAGCATCACGTGTGCCTGATGTTGGTGGTGGACCCATCACTTCAATTTTTACATTGGGCAGTGCCGGATTGACATCGCTCCAGTATTTATACGCATTGGCTTTGGTTTTGCCTTCTCCGTCGGGTACGTTTTTGGCCAGCGCCAGGAACACATCTTTCAATGTCAATTCCAGCGCTTTTGCTTTTTTCGAGTTGGCCAGCACAATGCCGTCATAGCCGATTTTGACTTCAACAATGTCGGTGATACCGTTAGCGGCGCATTTCTTGATTTCTGATGTCTTGATACGACGCGATGCATTGGTGATGTCGGGATCATTGTCGCCAGCGCCCGAGCAGAACAGTTTCAAGCCGCCGCCCGATCCCGTACTTTCAACAATCGGTGTTTTGAACTCCGTGTTTTTACCAAAACGTTCGGCAACTGTTGTCGCAAACGGGAAAACTGTAGAGGAGCCGACGATGCGGATCTGTTCGCGGGCAAATGCGACATCTGAACCTGCGGCAAGAATTGTTGAACTGAGCAGCAGCCCAGCAATAAGAGTTTTTCTATACATGCAAAATTTCCTTCTATATCCAATTTCGGTTGCCCGGATGACAATCGATAGGCACCTGATTAAGTGCTGCATATGAAGGTGGTATGACACTTGTGTAACAGTTTGATGACAGTGTCGATGGGTGCAATCAGCGCGGCAGGTAAACCGTAAAAGTGCTTCCCTTGCCGGTTTCACTGGTCACCTGCAAGCGACCCCGGTGACGGGCGAGGATATGTTTTACGATGGCCAGACCCAGGCCTGTGCCGCCTTTGGCGCGTGAACGGCCTTTGTCGACACGATAAAACCGTTCTGTCAGGCGGGGAATATGTTCGCTCTTGATGCCGGCGCCATGATCAATAATATCGATCTGCAGGGCTGGACCGGGAACACCGGCAGTACTGTCTTTTTCACAAACGGCAATCGTTACCAAACCACCGGACCCGCCGTATTTTATGGCATTTTCCAACAGATTGACAAAAACCTGTTGCAACTGATCTGCCTCACCGGGCACCAACTTTCCAATGCCGTCTGGAATATCCAGCCGGACATCTACATTTTCTTTTTTGGCGAGAGGTTCGAGAACGCTGAGAACCTGTTTTATGACGGCCAAAATTTCAACCTGTTCATCAGGGCGAATATGAGCATCTGCTTCAACCTTTGACAGAGAAAGCAAATCCCCTATTAGTCGATCCATACGCCTGGCTTCGCGTTCCATAATTCCGAGAAAACGCTCACGAGCGATCTCATCATCCTTTGCCGCCCCTTTTAAGGTTTCGATAAAACCATTCAGTGCTGTGAGGGGGGAGCGCAATTCATGGCTGACATTTGCCACAAACTCACTGCGCATCTGTTCTGCTTCAAAAATATGGGAAATGTTTTCAAGACTGATGACAGCACGTGGCTGACTGTTTTCGGCTGTAAACACTTTGGACCCAAGTCTGGTAACGGTAACCTGATAAGTCGTGCGCACCGGTTTGTGCAGGGTAATGACGAGCTGTGCTTTCTTGCGACCTTCCAACACCTTGCTGATAGCTTTTAAACAATGCGGGTTTCGCACCGCCTGGACAAAGTCAACACCAATCAACCCGCTGCCAAACAGCGCTATCGCGGCATCATTGACCAGCAAAACCTGCCGCTCTGTATCAATGACAAAAACAGATGCGGTAAGTCCATTAAGAACCGGCAATAGGAGTTTCAGCTGCACATCAAACAATCCCGATGGGTTACAATCAGCCTTTTCTTACCCCATTAAAAGACCCGAAGCCAATCGAAGCTTTTTTTAAAAGCAGGTCATCGCGGCCATATCTACGCTGACACAGGCAAAAGCTGATCCTGATCCGGCACGGATGGGGGATTGCAGGAGAAGCATTTATCCAGGCATTTGCATC
The DNA here is from genome assembly GCA_964549055.1 of uncultured Hyphomicrobiales bacterium. Lineage (GTDB taxonomy): Bacteria > Pseudomonadota > Alphaproteobacteria > Rhizobiales > JAJFHR01 > JAJFHR01. The sequence continues at coordinate 2,376 of CAZJUF010000071.1, forward strand.
AATGTATGTTTTCGGGGGCTCCGAAGAGCAAATTGAGTCCCGAGCGAACTTTTTTGATGCCGGAAAGCGGCAACCATGTTTTTTGATGAAGTCAGGCGCTTTATTCTGAAATAACTCCGCGTGTCTGGAGTTTAAATCCTTTGTCCGCTCCTGAGTTTTTATGTGTACAATCTAATAACCTGGCAGTTTGTTACGAATTGTGTTGCAGCCGGAGATACATTTGATTATGGCGAACATGAGCTGTTTTAATCGAAATCAGGATATTGGATGACCGTGTTGCCCGCTTCCATCTGCCCGCTGGAAACAGCCGAGATCTGGCTGAAGGAAGGCCGTAGTCTGGTGCTTGCAACTGTCGTCGAGACCTGGGGCTCGTCGCCGCGCCCGGTGGGCAGTCAGTTGATTGTTGATGACAAGGGTAATTTTGAGGGTTCGGTGTCGGGGGGATGCGTGGAAGGTGCGGTTGTGACCGAGGCGTTGGGCATTATCGCAACCGGTAGGCCGGGAATTTTGGAATTTGGTGTCGCCGACGAAACCGCCTGGGAAGTCGGTCTTTCGTGCGGCGGGCGTATCAGGATTTATGTGGAGCCAGTAATCATGGCTACGGGTGCCTGATGCGAAGTGAAATTATCACGACCCTCAATCAGGCCCGGCGTGAACGCTGTGCAGCGATAGTGATTAGCGATCTCGACGGTGGTCGCCAGGAGGTTTTGCTCGAAGGTGAGACCGTCACCCGGTCTGACATTGCCCGCGAAGTTGCCGATCGCTTTGGCTCGGGTAAATCAGGTATTGTAAAAATCGCCGACCGGGAATTTTTCTTTAATGTCCATATGCCGGCGCCGCGCCTGGTAATTATTGGTGCTGTGCACATATCCCAGGCACTGGCTTCGATCAGCCACCTTGCCGGTTTTGATACTGTGGTGATTGATCCGCGTACGGCCTTCGCTGCGCCGGAACGGTTTCCCGGTGCCACCATTCATGCTGAATGGCCCGAAGAGGTTTTATTAAAAACACCACTTGATACCTACACCGCCATGGCCATTTTGGCCCACGATCCCAAAATCGATGATTTCCCGCTGATAGAAGCCCTGCACCGCAAATGCTTTTATGTCGGCGCGCTGGGCAGCCGCAAGACCCACGCAAAAAGGGTGGACAGGTTAAGGCAAGCTGGCGTTGTGGCAGAAGATATCGCCCGCATTCACGCCCCCATCGGGCTCGATATTGCTGCGGCCAATCCAGCCGAAATAGCAGTTGCCGTGATGGCCGAAGTGATTGATGCCTTGCGCAAACGAAAAGGGGATGTGGCGTGACAAGCGCTGTGAAGAGGCCTGAAAAACCTCAAGGAAACAATTTAGTCCACGCAATTGTGCTGGCTGCCGGTCAATCACGGCGCATGGGGGAAACCAACAAATTGCTGGTGCAACTTGATGGTATGGCGCTGGTGCGCCATGTGGTTGAAGCCGCCAGAACCAGCAGGGTTGCCGGGATTACGGTTGTATGTGGGCACCAGGCGCAAGATGTTGCTGATGCGCTTAAAGGGATTGATGTTGACTATTGCCAAAATCCTGATTTTGCTGACGGGCTGGCGTCGTCGTTGCGTTGCGGCATCACATCTGTCCCGAACGATTGTGCCGGAGCAATTATCCTGCTTGGCGATATGCCACGAATTACCGGTACTATGATCAATCATATGCTTGAAGAATTTGAACAGGCACAGCCGAGCTGCATCATTCAGGCGACAGATCGCGGGCGCGGGGGTAATCCGGTGGTGTGGCCGGTAAAATATTTCGAGGCCCTCAAACAGATTTCCGGCGATGTCGGCGGGCGTCATCTGCTTGAGGAGAATGCGGAAAACCTAATAACCGTTGAACTGGGCGAGGCGGCGCGCCTGGATATAGATAACCCGGAGATGCTTGGTCGCTTCAAACAGCGTTGATGGGCAATTTGAGGTATCGGGTGCCGTTGTCTTCGGGTTCGGGTAATTCACCGGCGCGCATGTTGACCTGAATTGAGGGCAGGATGAGGCGTGGCATGCCCAAGGTTGCATCGCGGGTTTCACGGGTTTTAACGAAGGTTGCCTCATCGATGCCCTCATGGACATGGACGTTTGATTTGCGTTCTTCGGCAACGGTTGTTTCCCAGGCGAATTCATCGCGGCCCGGGGCCTTGTAATCATGACACACGAACAGCCGTGTTTGTGGCGGCAGTGTCAGGATTTTCTGGATAGAGTGATAAAGAATGCTCGCATCACCGCCGGGAAAATCGCAGCGCGCGGTGCCGAAATCGGGCATGAAAAGAGTGTCGCCGACAAAGGCAGCATCGCCGATAATCCACGTCATGCAGGCGGGGGTGTGGCCCGGCGTGCTCATGACGTAGGCATCCAGCCCTCCGATGGTGAAGGTATCGCCATCGCTGAACAGCCGGTCAAACTGGCTGCCATCGCGCTGGAACTCTGTTCCGGCATTAAAGATTTTGCCAAAGACATCCTGGACAATTGTGATCTTGTCGCAAATGCCAATCTTGCCGCCGAGCTTTTCCTGCAGGTAGGGAGCGGCCGAGAGATGGTCGGCATGAACATGAGTTTCAACAATCCATTCGACCTGCAATTTCCGGCTCTCCACATCGGCGATAATAGCATCGGCCGAGACCGTAGTGGTGCGACCGGCGGCGGGGTCAAAATCAAGGACAGAATCAATGATTGCGCAAGCAGTTGAACCTGGATCCTTGACAATATAGCTGACGGTGTTGGTGGCTTCGTCAAAAAATGCCTTCACTTCCGGCTTCGCTACAGCTTTTGTTGTCATGTCACTTCCTCGGGTTACTGTCTTGAGAACAATTTACAATTATGTCTGCTCCACACTAACACGGTTGGTTAAACCGGAGCAAATATGAAGGGTTCATTCTATACCATTGGCTCTTTGCAGGGCGCGGACATATTGCACAATCAGAGCAACTTCGGATTTTTCCACACCTGCTACCGGCATCATGGAGCCAAATTTCCAGTGATGGGCCCGCGCGCCGCTTTTGACGGCAATAAAAAACGCACCATCGGCATGGATGCGGGGTTGATAGGTTTTCTGAACCAGACTCGGGCCATTATCAGAGCCTGCGGCATTTTTACCATGACAAACAGAGCAGTTGGCATCAAACAGCTCGCGCCCGCGGGTTTGCGCCGTATTTAGCTGGGGAATGCTGATTTCAGCAATCGGTTGGCTGGTGTTGGAATTGTTTTGAAAAAACAAAACCGCCGCAACGCCAAGGGCGACACTTGCATATATGACCAAGGTAGATTTTTTCATGATGACAGCACTACTACGCACCCCCCGGAAAGTGTCAAGATGTCAATTCGTCCCTGATTTCTCGCGCTGCGACTGTTTACTGTTGTGAATAATTGTTGCCCTTTGTTTAATACGGGTTGCGTTTTTGAATAGAATTGGTTAATCTTGGTATATAATTGGGCCAGTTGGTTGGGCGATTCTGAAAAGTCGACCGTCTGGCTAAATAGATCAGGCGGCGGGTCGATCCATCTGCGGTCGGGTGAGGAATCGGCATCATTACGTTTTCATCTTAAACGTGAGATGTCTTGAATGGGAGGAGCCGGGGGATAAAAGTTAAGAGCAATCAAAACTCATTCGGGATGCCTGTAAAAAGGCAGCGCATGAGGTGTGGTTGTCGGACTTGCATTTTTCGGTTCGCAAGGCAAAGGGAAAATCAATGGGAAATAATCTTGACGCACTGACCACGATTTTCACCGAGTTTTATTACTGGGTGACAGTGGTTTTAATGTTTCTTATTCATGCAGGCTTTTTAATGTATGAAGTGGGGATGAGCAGGCGGCGGAATCATATACACACGCTGATGAAAAACGTGATGTTGATTCCTCTGGTCACCGTGTCTTTCTTCTTCTTCGGGTGGTGGATTTATTTCGCATTTCCCAACGGGCCGTTCATATTCGAAGGCAAAGGTATTGATTATGCCGCTGCCACTGGTGCACGTCCGTGGGATCCCGCGATGGGAACCAATCTGTCTGATCACATTAACGGTGTGTTCTGGGCAGCCTTCCTGTTGTTTTCCTGGACCGCAGCTTCCATCGTTTCGGGCGCAGTTATCGAGCGCATACGTTCGGGAGCGTTCTGGATACTGGCCGTCTTTATCGGCTCGGTTGCCTGGATAATTGATGCGTCCTGGGGCTGGCACTGGGATGGTTGGATGGTCAAGATACTTGGCTACCACGATGCCTATGCATCAGGCGTTATTCACGCCATTGCCGGTGGTTTTGCTCTTGGTGTCCTGCTTGTTCTGGGACCGCGTATCGCCAAATTCCGTGAAGACGGAACGCCACGGGACATTCCCCCGCACAATCCGTGGATGGTGGCCTTGGGCTTTTTCATGATCTATACCGGTTTTTGGGGCTTTTATGCCGCCTGCAATATTCCGATTATTTCACCAGAAGTCATCGGTGGCCAGATCACCGGAATGACCTGGACAGGAACCAACATCTATCTGTCTCCAACCACGCTGTCAGCGATCACCTTTAACTTCCTGATGTCTTTGTCGGGCGGTCTGATGGTAGCTTACATTGTCTCCAAGGGCGATCTCTTGTGGACATTCTCGGGCGGTCTTGCCGGTATTATCACAGCTTCCGCTGGCAACGATCTGTATCATCCGATCCAGGCGTTGTTTATTGGCGGCATTGGTGCCTGGGCAGCTTACAAGTTGCATTACTGGGTCGAGAAGAAGTTCAAAATTGATGATGCCGTTGGCGCAGTTGCCGTGCATGGTTATGCTGGCTTTATCGGTGTGGTGATTGCTGGCTTTGTATTGTGGGGGCAACCTTCCTCACCTTATGAGGGCTATGCTGCAATCAATCCGGTTGGTCAGTTTATCGGTGCTATCATCATGTTCTTCGTGCTGGGCTTTTTGCCAGGTTATTTTGCGGCAAAACTGCTTAACGCCTTTGACTTGTTGCGAATTCCGCGCAAGGTGGAACTTGAAGGGCTCGACTTTGAAACCAATCAAACCTTTCTCGCCGCCGTTGATGAAGTGCAACGTGCTGAGAAGGCTGCTATTTAACGTTTATATAAAGAGAAAGGAGAAAACCCATGCCGTCAACAAATGGAATGACAAGTTGGGCCGTCGACCTGAAAGATGTTGCAGCGATTTATCCCTTCCAGGGGTGGGAGTTCTTTATGTTTATCCTCGGTCTCGTCTTCTGGATAGGCTGGCACATTTTACAGTTGCGGGTTGAAGCAACCGAGGTCGAACATGAGATGAGTGCTGATGAATCGGGTGATAAAACCCGTGCAGCAATTGATCGATATTGAGACTGTGATCTGATATCGTCTAATAAGACGCCGATCCGAATTTCGGGTCGGCGTTTTTTATTGTGTTGTGAAAACAGGTGAAACCAAATGAAGAAAGGTACAGTTCGGGGGGGTGTTTCCAAGGCTAAAACGGGAAGTAAAAAACCTGTGTTCAAACAAGACCCCCATGCGGCGGGGCGGGCTGGCGGCAATCTGCTGGAAGAATCCATTGGCCGCGAGGTGCGCAGCTTACGCGAACAACTCGGCATGACCATCTCCGAGCTTTCCAAATCATCTGATATGTCGGGCGGCATGTTGTCAAAAATCGAAAACGGTTCAACCTCGCCGTCGCTGTCATCTTTGCAGGCATTGTCACGCGCCTTGCATGTACCGGTCACGGCCTTGTTCAAAGGCTACGAGCAAAGCCGGGAAGTTACATTCGTCAAGGCCGGTGACGGGCTGGCAATTGAGCGGCGCGGCACCAGGGCAGGCCATCAATATGCGCTGCTTGGCCATGCGCCGCACAGTGACCTTACGATTGAACCTTATCTGATAACGCTGCTCGATTCCTCGGACGTTTTTCCGGTATTCCAGCATGAAGGGCTGGAATTTATTTATATGCTGGAAGGTGAAGTTGTCTATCGCCATGGCGAGCAGACGTTTGTCCTGCAGCCCGGTGATTCGCTGTTTTTTGACGCTGATGCACCGCACGGGCCCGAAGAAATGCACCAGCTGCCAATTCGCTATCTGTCGATCATTTCCTATCCGCGCGAAAAATAGACTAGTTTCCTGTTGTTAAATTTTTATTCCTGTTAGTTGATTTATTTAAAAACTGCTGTTAGTGTACAGACTGGATTTTTAGACACACAAAAAGGAAAATGTCATGTGTGGCATCGTTGGCCTTTATTTGAAAAACAAAGACCTGCAATCACAGCTGGGTGCGATGTTTGCACCGATGTTGATTGAGATGACGGACCGTGGACCGGATTCTGCCGGGTTTGCCATTTATCGCAACCCGGTAAAGGAAAACCAGACCAAATTCACCCTTGCCAGCGACGCGGCGGCTTTGGACTGGAAGTCCTTGGACGGGGACATGGAAAAAGCGTTAAAGTGTGATGTGCAGATCGATGAACAGGGCGATCATGCGGTGGTGATCACTGATGCGGATGCCGCAGCTGTGCGCAAATGGCTGGCGCGCGAAAGGCCCAATGTGCGCATTGTCGGCTCGGGCCGTGCCATTGAGATTTTTAAACAGACCGGATTGCCTCAAGCTGTTGCCGATCAGTTCAAGCTTGGCGAGGCCCATGGCAGCCACGCCATCGGCCACACCCGCATGGCGACCGAAAGTGCCGTAACAACCGCAGGCTCACATCCCTTTGCCACCGGGCTTGATGTCTGTCTGGTGCACAATGGCTCATTGTCAAACCACAACCGCCTGCGCCGCAATCTTGAACGCGAAGGCATTGTTTTTGATACCGATAATGATACCGAAGTTGCCGCCGGGTTCATGACCTGGAAATTGCAACAAGGTGCCACGTTGCATGAGGCGCTGGAGGCCGGGCTGGAAGAGCTCGATGGTTTTTACACATTCTGTGTAGGCACCGCTGAAGGCTTTGCGGTGGTGCGGGACCCCATTGCCTGCAAGCATGCAGTGATGGCGGAGACTGATGACTGGGTGGCAATGGCAACAGAATATCGCGCCATTGCCCATCTGCCCGGTGCGGATAAATCCACCATCTGGGAACCTGAACCCGCCAAAGTTTACACCTGGGGAGAGGCAAGAGCGCATGGCTGAAATTGATGTGGCAGAAGTTGGAGTTCGCGGGGTTAATTCAACCCTGCACGGTTTACCCAAAGGCACGAATGAGACGGACTGGGTGGTCCTTAACCCGCATGGGTATCATTCAATTGCCTGTGGGCTGGATGAGCATCTTAATGTTTTGATTAAGGGCCACGTCGGGTTTTATTGCGGCGGTATGAACCAGTTGGCCGAAATTAGTGTTGAGGGTCATGCTGGCGTTGGTGTGGCCGAAAACATGATGTCGGGCACAGTGCGGGTCAGCGGCAATGCCTCTGAAAGTGCCGGGGCAACTGCCCATGGCGGCTTGCTGGTGATTAACGGCGATGCGTCATCACGCTGCGGAATTTCCATGAAGGGTGTTGATATTGTGGTTGGCGGGTCGGTCGGTCATATGTCGGCGTTTATGGCGCAATCGGGCCATCTGGTGGTCTGTGGTGATGCCGGGGATGCCCTGGGCGATTCAATCTATGAGGCGATTTTGTTTGTGCGTGGCAAAGTTGCCAGCCTTGGTGCTGATTGCATCGAAAAAGATATGACACCTGAACATCTGGCCAAGCTGGCTGAGTTGCTGGAAGCTGCTGGTATTGAGGCTGATCCGTCTGAATTCCGGCGTTATGGTTCGGCGCGCAAACTTTATAATTTCGACATTGATAATATTGATGCCTATTGAGGGTTAAGTATAATGGTTACAGAAATCCCCCATACACTGCCGCGCAAATCGGCAACGTTTGATGATTATACCTTGTCGGAAATCCGTCGTGCAGCCGCTACCGGGATATATGATATTCGCGGTGGCGGGGCCAAGCGCCGATTGCCGCATTTTGACGATCTGCTGTTTCTCGGTGCCTCGATGTCGCGCTATCCGCTCGAAGGCTATCGTGAGAAATGTGAAACCGAGGTGGTGCTTGGCACAAGGTTTGCCAAAAACCCGATTGTGCTCGATATTCCCATCACCATTGCGGGCATGAGTTTTGGCTCCCTGTCGGCGCAGGCCAAGGAAGCTTTGGGCCGTGGTGCATCGCTTGCCGGCACATCGACCACAACTGGCGATGGCGGCATGACACCGGAAGAACGCGGCCAGTCAAAAATGCTGGTCTATCAATAT
>CAZJUF010000072.1:0-10534 GCA_964549055.1 uncultured Hyphomicrobiales bacterium
TTATAAAAAGGAGAATAAAAATGGGAGCTCCATTTGATTTAGGCGACAATAGTGTGGTTGTTATCATTGGCACCGGAGCAGGTGGCGGTGTGCTGGCCAACGAACTGGCCCAAAAAGGGGTGAGCGTTGTAGCTCTGGAGGCTGGCGGTCGTTATCTGCCCGAAGATTATACCCAGGACGAGTGGGCAAGTTTTGGCCAGCTGGCCTGGACGGATGCGCGTTCCACCAGTGGAGACTGGCGGGTGGCCAAGGACTTTTCCGGCCTTCCAGCCTGGATCGTAAAAGCGGTTGGCGGCACAACCGTTCATTGGGCCGGGGCGTCATTGCGGCTCCAGGAACATGAATTCAAGGCCAAAACGACCTATGGAGAAGTTGCCGGTGCTAATCTGCTGGACTGGCCGGTTACATTGGCCGAAATAGAGCCATACTATGATCTGGCGGAAAAGAAACTTGGGGTAACCCGCACCAATGGCATCCCTGGCCTGCCACCGTCCAATAATTATAAAGTGTTTGCAGCCGGTGCCAAAAAACGGGGATACACTCAATTTCATACTGGTCGGATGGCTGTTAACAGCCAGGAATATGATGGCCGTTCAAGCTGCCAGCAATCCGGCTTTTGTTTTCAGGGCTGCAAATGGGGCGCAAAATGGTCATCGGCCTATACGGATATTCCCCGTGGAGAGGCCACTGGAAATCTGGAAGTGCGTGACAATTGCCACGTGGCCAAAATCGAACATGACAAGAGCGGTAAGGTAACCGGCGTCGTTTACTTTGACAAAGACGGTAAAACTCAACGGCAAAAAGCCAGGGTGATCTGCGTGGCTGGAAACTCCTTCGAGAGCCCGCGCATGTTGCTGAATTCAAGCTCTGGCATGTTCTCTGATGGTCTGGCCAACAGCTCGGGCATGGTGGGCAAAAACTACATGCGTCACATGACAGGTTCGGTCTATGCGGTGTTTGATAAACCAGTGAAAATGTGGCGTGGAACCACTATGGCCGGGATCATAACGGACGAATCGCGTCATGATCCCTCCCGCGGGTTTGTTGGCGGCTATGAAATGGAAACTCTCTCCCTTGGACTGCCATTCATGGCCGCCTTCCTTGATCCCGGTGCCTGGGGACGTGAATTTACCTCTGCCCTTGACGGCTATGAGAATATGGCTGGCATGTGGCTGGTGGGTGAAGACATGCCTCAGGAGACAAACCGGGTAACCTTGAACACGGAACTCAAGGATAAGTGGGGGCTGCCGGTGGTCAATGTCAATTTCAGCGACCATCCCAATGATTTAGCCATGCGCAGCCACGCCTATAAACAGGGGCAGGCGATCTATGATGCCGTGGGTGCCACCCGCACTTTCCCAACTCCGCCTTATCCTTCAACCCATAATCTGGGAACCAACAGGATGTCGGAAAACCCGCGCGATGGCGTGGTCAATAAATGGGGTAAAACCCATGATATCGATAATCTGTATATCTCGGATGGCAGTCAATTTACAACTGGCGGCAGTGAAAACCCGACGCTGACAATCGTCGCGCTGGCCATTCGCCAGGCGGATCATCTGGCAGCAGAATTGGGCAAAGGCAATCTGTAGAAAATCAAGTCAAAGGGCTTCGGCCCTTTGACTCTAGAGCGTGTCACGCTTATACGGAAGCATTTGACTGGCTCTAGGTAAACTTGCGAAACTGTTTGGTTCGGTCGAACAGTCCTTCCAGAGTTTTCATTCTGTCTTTGGTTTCGTCCCAGGTTTCGGTTTGAATGGCGGCAATTAGCGCTTCAACAATAAACAGGGTGACGACGGATGAATCCCAGGCTGAAGGTACTTCTATGCGGCTATGAAAGCTGTAGGTTGCATGTTTGGCCGCCGGTGAGCCCCACTGGTCGGTGAACAACACCAGGGTTACGTCTTTTTCTTTCGCCATTTCCGCCAGGCGTAAAATGTCGTGTTCATAACGGCGGATATCGAAGGCTACAAGTACGTCTCCGGGTTGCATGTTCAAGACATAATGCGGCCAGGTATTCGAATTTTCCGCCAATAGCATCATATGATTTCGAATCACCTGCATGTGGGTGAAAAAATAATCCGCAATCGAGCGCGTAATGCGTCCACCAACCACGTGTACTGTCCCGCTTTGATCACACAGCAATTTGGCCACCGCATTAAAAACTTCCGGGTCAAGCTGGCGCAGGGTCTGGCGCATATTGTCCGTTACCGCATCAGCAAACCGGTTGAGAATATGGGCGTCTGGTGCATTTTGTGCCCAGCGGTCATGTTTGGCAATCGGATTGGAAATTGTCGCTTCAAGCTCGGCGCGCAAGGCTGATTGAAGCTGCGGAAATCCACGATACCCAAGCTTCTTGGCCATGCGCACAACCGTTGGCGTGGAAACGCTGGAAGCTTCCGCAATGGTGGTGATGCTGCCCAGACCCGAAACCGGATAGTTTTCCAGCATGGCATTGGCAAGCTGGCGTTCAGCTCGCGTCAGATTTTCAAATCTGTTGCGAATGCGCTCGGCTACCGTGTGGTTTTGCCCTGTTTCCATAGTTCTCTTTCCCGCATCCCCAATTAGATCCCAACGCCAGCATTAGTGCATTGGCACATAATAGATTGATACAAGGAAAATTCTCAAGAAATTTACTTGACAGAGAGGTTCGATCTGAAACTATGTATTCACAAAACAAGGGAAAATGGGAGCGCCACTCAACAATGACTGCTTTGGCACAGGCAAACAACCCCTCACAAGATGAGGTGGTGGAAGTTATTAATTCATCCGGTCGCGGTGAGTTTCTGCTCGTGTGCGAACATGCGTCGCGCTTTATACCTTCCCGGTTTGATAATCTCGGTCTTGAGCAAGATGTGCTGGAAAGTCATGTTGCCTGGGATCCCGGCGCACTTGGTGTGGCGGAAGAAATTTCCAGCCGGCTCGATGCCCCTCTGGTTGCCCAGCGTGTCTCGCGTCTGGTCTATGATTGCAATCGCCCGCCCGAGAGCGAAAGTGCCATGCCGGTAAAAAGTGAGATTTTTGATGTTCCCGGTAATGTTGATCTGTCACCATCCCAGCGTCAGGCACGCGTTGATCAGTATTACCTGCCGTTCCAGCACACCTTGTCGGCTCAGATTGACAGCCACACCACACGCGTCCAGCCACCTGTATTGATAACCATACATTCGTTTACGCCAACCTATCATGGCATTGCGCGAAATCTCGATATCGGTATTTTACACGATAGCGATAGTAGATTTGCCGATGAACTTTTAATCAGCCTGGGCAGTGAAGATCAATTTGTTACTGCGCGCAATCAGCCCTACGGACCGGCTGACGGTGTCACCCACACACTGGTTCAACATGGCCTGTCACGCGGGTTGTTGAATGTCATGATTGAAATTCGCAATGACATTATCAACACGCCGGAAAGCCAGCGAAAAATGGGCGAATTGCTGGCGCGTCATCTATCCGGGGTGCTGGAAAAATTGAAAGCAAACACCCGCCAAACGGAACTTTAAGCGAGAAAGACTGAATGCCGGAAATAATTAAAAAATATGTCAAAGCGGTGGATGCCTTTAATCGGGTAATCGGACTGTTTGCCATGTATTTGATTTTTGTCATGATGGGGATATTGTTTTATTCCTCCGTGTCAAAAACATTCTTTTTGCCGTCTTTGTGGACACTGGAAATGGCGCAATTCACCATGGCTGCGTATTATCTGCTTGGCGGCGGTTATTCCATGCAGAAGAATTCACATGTGCGCATGGATTTATTTTATGGCGACTGGAAACCAAAAACCAAGGCTTTTGCCGATTCATTCACCGTCATCACCTTGATAATCTATCTGTTGTTTCTGCTCTATGGTGCTTATTCCAGCACCGCTTATTCTTTGCAATATGGCGAAGTGAGTAATTCCGCCTGGGCTCCTTACCTCGCACCGGTGAAAATTGTTATGGCGGTTGGTATTTTCCTGATGCTGCTTCAGGCAATAGCGGCATTTTTTAGAAACGTGGCGCTGGCCACGAACAGGGAAATATCATGAGTTACGAAATGATCGCCATCTTGATGTTCTCATCAATGATGTTGATGTTGATGACCGGTCAGCGGGTATTTGGTGCCATCGGCTTTGTCGCCGTTGTTGCAGCCTTCTTCCTGTGGGGCGATGGCGGCTCGGAACTGGGCTTCAGTGCTGCCATGAAACTGTACAAGTGGTATCCGCTGTTAACCCTGCCCTTGTTTGTTTTCATGGGGTATATGCTGTCGGAATCCGGCATTGCTGATGATCTTTATAAAATGTTTCATGTGTGGATGGGACCGATAGATGGTGGCTTGGCCATTGGTACGATTGGCCTGATGGTTCTGGTTTCCGCCATGAACGGCCTCAGTGTTGCCGGCATGGCGATTGGTGCCAGCATAGCTTTGCCGGAGTTGCTGCGCCGTGGCTATGACAAGATTATGGTCACCGGTGTCATTCAGGCTGGCAGTTCACTGGGTATTTTAGTGCCGCCAAGTGTTGTGCTGGTGCTCTATGCCATGATTGCCCGCCAGCCGGTAACCAAGCTGTGGTTGGCCGGTGTGTTTCCCGGCCTGATGATGGCCGCACTTTTTGTCCTTTACATTGCCATTCGCTGCAAATTAAACCCGTCATTGGGCCCGGCTCTGCCCAAAGAAGAGCGCGATGTTCCCATAGGCGAAAAAATTGCCCTGCTAAGTGCTGGTCTGGTGCCGTTGTTTATTTTCTTTTCGATGACGTACCTGTTTTTTACCGGCGTCACCAGCCTGGTCGAAAGTGCAGCCTTTGGGGCCGTCGCCTCAATGATCGCCGCCCTCGTGCGGCGTCGGTTAAGTTTTCCGGTAATTCACCGAACCGTCGAAAAAACCCTGATGATTTCGGCCATGTTCATGTGGATCATTCTCGCTGCACTGGCTTTTGGTTCGGTGTTTGACGGTCTCGGCGCGGTTAAAGCTATCGAAGAGTTTTTCCTGTCCGATTTGGGACTGACCCCGTGGCAGATTTTGATTTTGATGCAGCTTTCTTTTTTGATAATGGGCATGTTTTTGGACGACACCGCCATGCTGGTTATTGTCGCCCCGCTTTATGTGCCTTTGGTCAAAGTGTTAGGGTTTGATCTGGTATGGTATGGCGTACTCTACACAATCACCTGCCAGATCGCTTATATGACACCACCCTTTGGTTACAATCTGTTTTTGATGCGGGCAATGGCACCGCCGGAAATAACGATTTCCGATATCTACAAGTCCATTGTCCCTTTTGTCGGTGTGATGATTTTTGCGCTGCTTTTAGTGATGATATTTCCGGATATCGCCTTATGGCTGCCAAACTGGTATTATGCACAATAGGTTTTCATCCGGTGTGTGGAGACAAAGGAATGACAGGGCACTAAATTTGAAATGACGAGGTTCTTCTACTTGTTGAAGAACCAAAAACGGTGTTTCGTAGCCCGAACGGACACCAAAAATGGGAGAGTAAAAATGACTAATAGACGTGACTTTCTAAAAAAAGCAGGAGCGGCAACTACGGTTGCGGTGGGGGCAACAACACTTGCTGCACCAGCCGTTCTGGGCCAAAGCAAAATCACCTGGCGTTTGCAGACCTATGCGGGTCCCGCATTGGCAGAGCATGTTATCAAACCGGCGATTGACGCTTTTAACAAAATTGCCAACGGTCAGATGGAAATCAAACTTTTCACCGCTGACCAGCTGGTACCTACGGGCGAGCTTTTCCGCGCCATGCAAAAAGGTACAATTGATGCGGTGCAAAGCGATGAAGATTCCATGGCCGCTCCGGTTGATGTCGGTATCTTCGGCGGCTATTTCCCGTTTGCAACCCGCTACAGCCTCGATGTGCCGGTATTGTTTGAACAATATGGCTTGAAAGAAATCTGGGAAGATGCCTATTCAGAAGTTGAAAACGTCACCTGGCTCAGTGCTGGTTCCTGGGATCCATGTCATCTCAATACCAAAAAACCTATCCGCAGCCTCGAAGACCTCAAAGGTCTGAGGGTCTACACTTTCCCGACAGCGGGCAAGTTCCTGACACAGTTCGGCGTCATTCCTGTGAGTATCCCTTACGAAGATGCTGAAGTAGCTGTGCAGACCGGTGAACTTGACGGTATGGCCTGGTCAGGCATTACCGAAGATTACACTGTGGGTTGGGCAGATGTTACCAATTACTTCTTGACCAACAACATCACTGGCGCCTGGATTGGCTCGTTCTTTGCCAATTCCGAACGCTGGAATGAAGTACCTCCACATCTGCAACAGCTGTTCAGAGTGTGCATGGATTCATCACATTACTATCGCCAGCATTGGTACTGGGGTGGTGAAGCCAAACTGCGTACGCTCACCAAAGAAAACGGCCGCAAGCTTGAATTGACCACAATCCCGGCCGAAGAATGGGCCACTGTTGAAAAAGCGGCTTCAAAATATTGGGACACAATCGCTACAAAGAGCGAAAGAAGTGCCAAGGTCGTGAAAATTCTCAGAGAATATTCAGACGTCATGAACAAAGCCGGCGCACCATACCGCTACTCGTAAGCGTCAGCGATAGAGCAACAAAAAACGAAAGCCCGGAGAGCAATCTCCGGGCTTTTTTATGGTCGTTGTGGTGGTTTCTTCAACATTATCAGCAGGGCGATTGGCGCATACTCATCCGTTTGCAGACATAGAATTTTGACCGCGGTCCGGGTTTGGTAACACTTCCAGGCCTAAAAGTTGGCCGAGTTCATTGGCACCGCCCACGTAAGATCCATCAATCCAGATTTGCGGGACGGTAATGGGTGTTTTGGGGCCGACAATAGGCTTCACACGGCCAAGCATTTCATAAAGCGCACGCGGATCCTTGACCACATCGTGGTAGGTGTATTCGGTGGCGGATTGTTTGAAATATTCTTTAGCACGCACACAATGCGGGCAGCTCTCCTTGCCATAAAGATGGGTGCCGGAAACACCGCTGCGGGCAACATGGGCACCGATTATTGCTTCGGTTAGAACACCGCGGTTCAACGCATGGCCCTGAGAGACGACTTTTCCTTCAACCATGGCAATGGGTGCATGCCAGCCGCCTTTGGGCAGCGGTTTCCACCACTCGGTCAACCAGTCCCTGATTTCCAGATTTACCGGTATTCCTTTCAGCTCTGTTTTCAAGGTGTCGTTTATGACATCGACAGTCAACGAACACTCACCACAGGGAATATTGACCTTGAAAGGCCCCCATTTACCAGCCCACCGATAAAGTGTCAGTTGTACACCCTGTGTTGTCAAAACCATTCCCTCCTAAATCTCGTGTGATAGAGTTCAGATAAGAACGTTCAGCCAAAGCGCCAATCAATACATGCTAAAATCTTTGTGATCCAACAACTGGTGCCCCCTTATCATCGGCGCGGATTAGTCATCCGAACCGATTTTGCCACTGCGCAATCGCTTGACGCTGCCGCGTTTTGCCTTTGCTTCCAGTCGGCGTTTTTTAACACCTTTGCTGGGGCGGGTCGGGATGCGGTATTTGGGTTGAAAGGCAGCTTCGCGGATCATCTCGACCAGGCGATTTTGCGCGTCACGACGATTGGCTTCCTGGGTGCGGTGACGGTTGGCGGTAATAACGATGACACCGTCTTTGGTGAGCTTTGATCCGGCGATCTTTTCCAGTCGTGAACACACCCGTGCAGGCAAAGATTGCGTATTGCGCACGTCAAATCTCAGTTGCACAGCGCTCGAAACCTTGTTGACGTTTTGGCCACCGGGACCGCTGGCGCGGATGAATGTTTCGACCAGCTCGTCTTGATGCAGCGACAGGGTATCGTTGATCTTTATCATGATGCCGGAAAGCGGGTGAGGGGATCGCCCGGCTGCCATCTGGGGTATTTATCCATGATGGCGTTAAAGCGATCTGATTTGAGAAATCCATCAAGCCAGCGCAACAAATGCGGCCAGTCCTGGGTGTCAAACCAGTCACGGTCCACATTGGCAAACTGGCGCACAAATGGTGCAATGGCCATGTCGGCCAGGGTGATCCTGTCGCCAAAAAGATAAGATGAGTTTTGCAGGCGATTATCGAGTTCCTGCAGGAAGTCAGCGGCCTTCGCCTTTTCGACCGCGCTGTCGGCACCTTCATATCGAGTGGAGTATTTATAGCGATCTAACGCTGTTTTGAAGTCTCCATCAGATTGGTAAATTAACTCCAGCATGTCATCCAGCGAGCCCTGCTCAGGTGCAAGCCAGCCCTCCGGGTCGTTGCGCGATAAAGCCCAGATCATGATATCCAGACTTTCATCAATCACGTTGCCTTCAGGCGTTTTAAGGGTTGGCACCGTAGCCGACGGTGAGGTTTGCAAAAATTCCTCAGCCTTGTCGCGCAACACAACTTCGCGCAACGCGCAACTTTGACCGCTGGACGCGACAGCCAACCGGGCGCGCATGGCATAGGGACAGCGGCGAAACGAATACAGAATGGGCAGATCGGAAATACTCATAATATCTGCTTTGTACGCGCTCCCCTTGGCCACTGCAAGCGGCCGCTATTCCGGCATCGCACCAAGATGGCCGGTTTTTACATAAATCGTGCACCCTTGTGTGGTGAACGGCGTATGTGAACTGCCCGGCGGGCTGCGCAACCATGTGCCTTTGGGATAAGCGCCATGTTCATCTTCAAACGTCCCCTCCAGCACAAGTATCTCCTCGCCCAGGGGATGGCTATGAGGTTGGAATTGCGTTCCCGGCTGCCACCTCACCAGAGCGATATTTTCAGCACCATACTGGTGCAGAGGCATGACCTCAAGGCCATCAACAAGGCCGGGAAGCCAGGCGGCGCTGTTGGTATCAATGCGAACGAATTCCTGATCTTCCTCGACCATTTGCCCAAGTTTGACAAATATGGTGCAGCCGCCTTCGCTGGAAGGCGAGTGATGGGAACCCACTGGATTACGCACATAAGTGCCAGCTTTATAATCGCCGTGTTCATCCGAAAATGTGCCTTCCAGAACGATGAATTCTTCACCACCGCCATGAGTATGAGCCGAAAAGCTTGAGCCGGGATCATAACGGACAATAGTCGTTGCGCGATTGGCGAACTCACCACCAACGCGATCAAGCATGCGCCGCTCAACACCGGGCAGAGGGGAGGCCACCCAGGGCTCGTCATGGGATTGAACCACAGCCTTGATTGAAAAATCCGCGTTTAATTGCATTGTCTTTTCCCTTCGGTTCTTCGTTGCCACTCAGGCTGCAGCACTGGGGCGGTTGGAGACTACATTGTACCATCGATTTAGATTTGTGCAGTCTTTTGGTATGTGAATGTCGCAATATTTGGCAAAGTCAATGCCGCACAGGGCGGTAATATCGGCAATGGAAAAAGTATCACCAGCGATAAATTCGTGTGTTCCAAGTTCGCTCTCAAGCCAGCGCATGGTTGTTTCAATACGCTCTTTGGCCTTTAAGCCCCAGGCTTCATTTTGAAAGGGTTCAAGTGCGCCCAAACCCGGTGTAGCGTGGTGAAAATAGGTTGTAGCAGCATCAAATAATCCGGATTCTACCCGCGCCTGCCACATATGAACCACTCCTTTTTCCTTAGGCGTTTCGCCCATAAGAACAGGCAATGGATGCGCCGCTTCAATGTAGCTTGAAATAGCGGAACATTCGCCAATTACCGTGCCATCTTCGAGTTCGAGGCAGGGAACGGTAGCTGTGGGGTTTTTGGTTTTGAAGGCTGGTTGGCGATGTTCTCCTTCAGGGACATTTATCTGAATGCGCTCAACGTCGAGACCTTTTTCTGCAAGAAACATTCTGACACGCCGCGGGTTTGGAAAGGGTTCAAATTCATATAGTTTCATGTTAATCTCCATTACATAATATCTACCTATCACTAGATAGGTAATATGGATTAAAGAAATACTCAAGAGGAAAAGATGCCCCGATTAGAAGATGCCCGATCAAAAATACTGAAAAGTGCTCAGTTCTTCGTGCAAAACCGGGGTTTTGGTGGTTTCAGTTTTCGCGATATTGCTGATGAAATCGGTATAAAATCGGCAAGTATCCACTACCACTTCCCCACCAAAGATGAACTTATCATTGAATTGGCGCGCAATTATCGTGAGGAATTCTTTCGGCAATTAGATGAATTGACCCATGATGTGACCGAGGCTGGGCAGCGGATTAAAATTCTTGTTGAGGCGTTCCAGGCGGTGTTGATTGAGGACGATCGCATGTGTCTGTGCGGCATGCTGGCCGCTGACGCTGAGTTTTTATCAGATCAGGCACGCCGCGAAGTAACGCGCTTTTACAATGACTGCGTTAGCTGGTTGAGCACGCAGTGGACGAAGCTGGGCAAGAAAAACGCTCACGATATGGCCATTGATACTTTCGTCCGGCTTGAAGGTGCTATGCTGATTGCCCGGGTTTCCGGTTCAACCGAACCCTTTGAGGTGGTAAAAAAAGCCATTATGAATTCAATTGGATCAACTGGCGATTGACACATTGGTGCACTGGCCCATAAGGGATTTTTTCGACTGCCGGTAAAGCCCGGCGAGAACATCGA
>CAZJUF010000073.1:0-3908 GCA_964549055.1 uncultured Hyphomicrobiales bacterium
CCGCTTTTAGTCTTGTTCTTGTCGTCAATATTATCATTGCACTTGAAGGCAACAATTTGCGGCGCTGGACCCTTAAGCGTGGCCAATATCAGGAAATAGGCGTCGTCACCGGGCGTTCGTTGGAGCATTGCGAAAGACGGTTTTTTGAAAGCTTGCTTGACCCGTACAAAAAACTCCCGCAACGCCACGAGCTTCATCCAGCCTCAGGCATTCAATCTACCCTGGCAACGTTACGCCCGTCAGGGAAGGAAAGTGAAAGTGTTGTCGGACTGTTTCCGGAGCCGGATCCAAAACCATGAAAATAGCCATAATTGATTATGGCTCAGGCAATCTAAGATCAGCAGTAAAATCATTCGAACGCGCCGCCCATGAAACCGGCAGCGATGCTGAAATTGTCCTGACGTCACAAGTTGCCGAGGTCGCCCAAGCCGACAAAATAGTTCTGCCCGGTGTTGGCGCCTTTGCCGATTGCCGCGCCGGATTGCAAAAGATTGACGGCATGTGGGCGGCAATTGATGAAGCTGTCTCCCGCCATAAAAAGCCGTTTCTGGGCATCTGTGTAGGTATGCAGCTGATGGCTGAACGTGGCCATGAGCACAATATTACCTCAGGGTTTGGCTGGATCAAGGGCGATGTCAGGGCGATTGAGCCGGACGACAAAACCCTCAAAATTCCCCATATGGGCTGGAATACGATTGACCCGTGCAAACAACACCCGGTGCTGGAAAACATCACCATGGGTGACAATGGCTTGCATGCTTATTTCGTTCACTCCTATCACCTCATCCCACAAAATCACGATGATGTTCTGGCTGAAACTCAATATGGCGGCACTATTTTTGCAGCCGTTGCCAAAGACAATATGATCGGCACCCAGTTTCACCCGGAAAAAAGTCAGGAGCTGGGTTTGCGCCTGATTGGCAATTTTCTTAAATGGACACCAGACAGTTGAAATTATTCCCGGCTATAGATCTAAAAGACGGTCAATGTGTGCGCCTGATCCAGGGTGATATGGACCAGGCAACAGTATTCAACGACACGCCCCACGCTCAGGCAAAAGCCTTTGAGGATGCGGGCTTTGATTATCTCCACATCGTTGATCTCAACGGTGCCTTTGAAGGTGCGCCGGTTAATGCTGAAGCTGTTGAGCAAATTCTGGCAAATGTTTCCATGTCGACCCAGCTTGGCGGCGGCATCAGAAATCTCGACACCATCGCCATGTGGCTTGAAAAGGGCATATCGCGGGTAATTTTAGGCACTGTTGCGGTCGAAAACCCGGATTTGGTACATGTCGCCTGCCGCGAATTTCCCGACCGTATTGTTGTCGGTCTTGATGCCAAAGACGGCATGGTGGCGGTGCGCGGCTGGGCCGAAACATCAAAACTTGAACTTGGTGACATGGCAGCAAGATTTAGTGATGCTGGTGTTGCCGCTATTATTTTCACCGATATCGCCAGAGACGGCATTTTGACCGGGCTCAATCTTGACGCCACGGCGGATTTGGCAAAATCAACCTCAATTCCCGTTATCGCCAGTGGCGGGCTGTCGAGCCTTGACGATATCAAGGCGCTACTCAGTCCAAAATACAATATGATCGATGGCGCCATTACCGGGCGTGCGCTTTATGACGGCAGGCTGGATGCAAAAGAAGCGCTGGACCTGATTGCTGATTTTGAATGCACGAGGCAATAAATGCTAAAAGCCCGCATTATCCCCTGCCTTGACGTCAAAGACGGTCGTGTGGTCAAAGGGGTTAATTTTGTTGACCTTAAAGATGCCGGCGATCCGGTGGAAAGTGCGCGCGCCTATGATGCCGCAGGCGCGGACGAGTTGTGTTTTTTAGACATTACAGCCAGCCACGAAAAACGCGGCATTTTGATTGATGTGGTGCGCCGCACCGCTGAATGCTGCTTTATGCCGGTCACCGTTGGCGGCGGTGTCAAACGCACCGAGGATATTCGCGAACTTTTGTTGGCTGGTGCCGACAAGGTCGCCATGAACACGGCAGCCGTTCTCAACCCGGAATTTGTCCGCCAAGCCTCACAAAAATTCGGCTCCCAGTGCATTGTTGTCGCAGTTGACGCAAAACGCGTATCGATGCCTGATGAGGCCCCCAAATGGGAAATATTTACGCATGGTGGCCGCAAACCAACCGGGCTGGATGCGATAGAGTTTGCCGAAAAAGTAACGGCTTTGGGGGCTGGCGAATTGCTGCTGACCTCGATGGACAGAGATGGCACCAAAATCGGCTTTGATCTCGATCTAACCCGGCGCATTTCGGACGCGGTAGCCATACCGGTTATTGCCAGCGGCGGTGTCGGAAATCTCGACCACCTGGTTGACGGCATAACCAAAGGCCACGCCAGTGCGGTTCTGGCGGCATCGATATTTCACTTTGGCGAATACACCATTGCCGAAGCCAAATCCCACATGGCGAAAGCGGGCATCCCCATGCGGCTTTAAACACTGGCGCAAGCCTGATAAATTTGCTACCTCTGCCAATACTTGATGCTGCAATGCACAGGAATGGATCCATGAACAATCCGGCTACCAAAAAACCTCTCGATCTCGATGTTCTGCGCGAGCTTTCTGAAGTGATCAGCACCCGCAAAACCGGGTCTGCCCAAACCTCTTACACAGCAAAACTGCTGCATGCAGGCGTTGGCGACTGTGCCAAAAAACTTGGCGAAGAAGCTGTCGAAACAGTGATCGCCGCCGTTACCGGTGATGGCCAGCAATTGGCGGAAGAAACCGCGGATTTGCTGTATCATCTGCTGGTTACGCTGGAAGCGGCAAACGTGCCTCTGGCCGATGTCATGGAAGTTTTGCGTGCACGTCAGGGTTTAAGTGGCCTGGATGAAAAAGCATCAAGGACAAGCAGTTAAGCCTGATGGATATACCAGTCCCGCCAAATCATTCGCCATATCGAAGATTCACCAAAACCCAATGGGCAAAGCTGCGTGCCGATACACCACTGACCCTGTCACCTGACGAGCTGGAAAAACTGCAGGGCCTCAATGAAAATGTCAAGATGGACGAAGTCCGTCAGATTTATCTGCCGCTGTCGCGATTGTTGAATTTTTATGTCGCCGCCACTCAAAACCTGCATAAATCAACCCAGAACTTTCTCGGCGGCAAAGAAAACAAGGTTCCCTACATTATCGGCATGGCGGGCAGTGTGGCTGTTGGTAAAAGTACCTCTGCACGCATTCTTCGCGCCCTGCTGGCGCGCTGGCCCAACCATCCTCAGGTCGACCTCGTGCCCACGGACGGGTTTTTGCTGCCCAATGCCGAACTTGAACGCCGGGGATTGATGCAGCGCAAAGGCTTTCCCGAAAGCTTTGATGTCGCGCGCATTTTAAAATTCATGTCAGATGTAAAGGCTGGCCGCAGACAGGTAGAAGCCCCGGTCTATTCTCACATCGCCTATGATGTGCTGGAAGGCGAAAAAATCACCGTCGACCAGCCCGATATATTAATTGTCGAGGGCCTGAACCTTTTACGGACTGGTCGCGCGCCCAAGGGCGGTAAATTGATTCCGTATGTCTCGGATTATTTTGATTTTGCCATCTATCTCGATGCCGACGCAAAAGAAATAGAACGCTGGTATGTGGAGCGATTTTTCCAGTTGCGTGAAACTGCTTTTAAAAATCCGAAATCATTTTTTCACCGCTACGCCGGGCTCAATGACGAAGAAACTCATAAAACCGCAATTGAAATCTGGCGTTCGATCAATTTGTTGAACCTGGAAGAAAACATTCTACCAACCCGCCATCGCGCTGATCTGATTTTACGCAAAAGTGCAAATCACGGTATCGAAGAAGTCGAGTTGCGAAAACTGTGATCCTTGTGAGCTAAGCCGGATCAGATACCGGCGAGCTGTACAGAGGTTATCTAATTGCCGCACC
>CAZJUF010000073.1:4008-10505 GCA_964549055.1 uncultured Hyphomicrobiales bacterium
ACCGGCAATCGTATTGGCAGCAGAGCCACCGGAAATCTCGACACCTGCGCCCATTTTTGTATAAAGCTCTTCGGCCTGAGTTTCATCAATCAGCGACATCGAGCCTTTGGCCAGTCCATTGTCTTTGAGAAAAGCATCATCACTCCGGCTCAATACATCAACAATCGCATTGCCAATACCAAGCACATCAATTTTTGTCGCTACCATGTCTATATCATCCTTGTTTTAACCCGCGCGGAACATACGGGTGTGGGCTTAACGTCGCAAGCAATAATATTGATGTCGGTATTTGCCACCCTTGCCACAGGCAAATTGAGTGCTTAAATAACGGGAACCAAAACAACAGATTGTCACCTTATGTTTCAGGCCGCCGCCAAATCAATCGAGCAGTTATTGTCGCCAAAATTTCGCTTCGTTCTGTTTAAATCTCTGGGCCTGACAATCGTGGTGTTTGTGGTTCTGTGGATTTCTCTTCAGGCGACGCTGGCCAAGTTTTTGATCCTGTCTTATGGCTGGATGGAGACGATTGTCGCCATTCTTGCCGGTCTTGGCCTGTTTGCCGGAATGTTTTTACTACTCCTGCCCATCACCGCATTTGTTGCTACATTTTTTATCGATGAAATTGCTGAAGCAGTGGAAGAGCGCCACTATCGCGATGACCCGGCGGGCAGAGAAATGCCGGTGGTTCAGGGTCTGGTTATTGCTGCAAAATTCACCGTCAGCATCATCGCCATTAATATTCTGGTGCTGCTGGTGGCCCTTATCCCCGGTATCAATCTGGTGGTATTCTATGGTGGCAATGGTTATTTGCTTGGCCGGGAATATTTTGAACTCTGTGCCTTGCGCCATCTGCCCCATGATAAAGTGGTGGAATTACGCCTGGA
This sequence comes from uncultured Hyphomicrobiales bacterium, assembly GCA_964549055.1. Lineage (GTDB taxonomy): Bacteria > Pseudomonadota > Alphaproteobacteria > Rhizobiales > JAJFHR01 > JAJFHR01. The sequence continues at coordinate 4,893 of CAZJUF010000073.1, forward strand.
AAATCGCAGCCGCGTGTGGTTGTCGGGCGTATTGATAGCAATTGTTGCCACCATCCCCTTCGTCAACCTGTTTGCGCCCTTGTTTGCCACCGCATTAATGGTGCACACGTTTAAAGCCGTCAGCCGGAAATCAATTCAGCATCTGCAATTGTCAGACAGTTGACTTTGCCTTGTATCCGCAAAGGTCATTGATAAGGCAATTGCCACAATCGGGTTTGCGCGCCTTGCACACATAACGCCCGTGCAAAATCAGCCAGTGATGGGCGTGCAGCAGAAAATTTTTGGGAATATTTTTTTCGAGATTTTTTTCAACTTCCAATGGCGTTTTACCCGGTGCAAGCCCGGTGCGGTTTCCCAGTCTGAACAAATGGGTATCCACCGCTATCGTTGGCTGGCCAAAAGCCATATTAAGCACCACGTTGGCGGTTTTGCGGCCAACCCCGGGCAGGGTTTCCAGCGCATCACGGGTCTGGGGAATTTCGCCATCGAAATTATCCAGCAACAGCTGCGATAAGCCAATAACATGTTTGGCCTTATTGCGGTAAAGCCCGATGGTTTTGATATAATCACGCACCCGGGCCTCGCCCAGGCCAAGCATTTTTGCTGGTGTGTCAGCAACTTTAAACAACGCTTTTGTCGCCTTGTTAACGCCGACGTCTGTGGCCTGCGCCGACAGCACCACCGCCACCAGCAACGTATAGACATTGACATGGTCAAGTTCGCCTTGCGGGTTGGGGGAGGCGGCTTCGAAACGTTGAAACATTTCTTCAATTTTTTGTTTCTTCATTGCGTCTCATCTGTCATCTATGGAATTACAAGCAAATCTGCTTGCTCAATTTAGCCAGATAGCTAAAATTTACCACAGGCAATTTGCTAATTCGAAAAGATTGATCCCATGTCTGAAAAAACCACACTTGCAGTTCTTGCACCCAATCGCTCTTTGGACCACCGCGGGTTTTTCATCCTTATGGCGATAATCAGCGGCGTCAGTTTCATTTCCGGCGTGGTTTTCATCTCCGTTGGTGCCTGGCCAATTGTTGGTTTTTTTGGTCTTGATGTCCTGTTGATTTATTGGGCTTTCAAGGTGAATTATCGCTCCGGCGGCCTGCGCGAAATAATCGAACTCGATGATGAGACCCTGAAAATCACACGCATCTCTCCGGCCGGTCAGGCTAAAACCTGGCAATTTAATCGCTACTGGGTGCGGGTTCAACATTCGTTCGATCCGGAAGAAGAATATGACAACCAGCCGCTGATCCTGACCTCCCATGGCCGCATGCTGGAAATAGCCGGATTTTTGTCCCCGGACGAAAAAATAGAGTTTTCAGAATTTTTGCGAAAAGCTCTCAAGGCCTGATGGCACCTCCAAGAAACGGGTGGCTCAACCAACCATAAGCTGCAATGGTAAGGTTAGACAAATGAGGGCCAACCAATGAACCATGTTGCCGAAAACCTGAGCGACATCGAGCAGGCAGAAACGCAACTGATCATGCCCGGTGCTGAAGATTATTCAACCGTTGCCCTGGCGATTGAGTATCTCACGCAGAACTGGCGCGAGCAGCCAGCGCTGAAAGACATTTCGGCCCATGTTGAAATGAGCGAAACCCAGTTTCATAAACTTTTTTCACGCTGGGCGGGAATAAGCCCCAAGGAATTTATCCGCACCCTCACCCTTCAGCATGCCCGCAGCCTTTTGGCCAATTCGGCCAGCGTTCTTGATACTACCTATGAAGTCGGCCTGTCTGGTCCCGGCAGGCTGCATGATTTGTTCGTGCACTATGAAGCGATGACGCCGGGAGATTACAAAGCCGGTGGTGAGGGTTTGGCCATCGCCTATGGCTTTCACGATTCACCCTTTGGCACCTGCCTTGCTATGGCCACCAACCGCGGTCTTGCCGGTCTGGCGTTTTGCGATGCCGGCACTGATGCGCGTGCTGCTGCACTGGAAGACATGAAAAGCCGTTGGCCAAAAGCTGAGTTTTATCGAGATGTTACGGTGACACAACGCTTTATCGCACGCTCGTTTGTACAGGAAAACTGGTCGATTGATCAGCCGCTGAAACTGGTTTTGATCGGCAGCGAGTTTGATGTCACCGTCTGGCAAACCTTGCTCAAAGTACCCTTTGGCCGGGCTGTAACCTATGGCGATATTGCCCGCCACATCGGCAAGCCCAAGGCTGCACGCGCTGTGGGATCAGCCGTTGGCCGCAATCCGGTGTCATTTGTTGTGCCGTGTCATCGCGCCTTGCGGGCATCAGGTGCCATGGGCGGCTATCACTGGGGTCTGACGCGCAAACACGCCATTATCGGCTGGGAAACGGGATTGTTGAGCTAAAAACCTTCTAACCTAAGCAGCTGGGGCCGCTTCAAATGGTGGGCAGGCTTTGACGATACCCAGTTTTTTAATCTGTTCATTGCGGGTCAAAAGTGCGGCACGCTCCTTATCAAGCGTTGAAGTCAGATCGAGCAGCAGCGGCGATCCTAAGAACAGTTGCGTGGTATTGCCAATGTTGCGTTGCTCTTCTTCAGCATCAAGAGCCGTAAATTTCTGCTTGTTGAGACTGAATTCAGCCTTGAGATGTTCGCAGGTAAAAGCCTGATCCAATGCATTGTATTGCAGGACCGGTATTGCAATGCGACCGCCACAGGCTTGCAGGAATACAGCCATCAAGGTGATCCACCCGAAGTTTTTTAATGAATTTGCCGACATATTTTTCTAACTCTTTAACCAATTCAACGCAGAATACTTAAAATCCAATAACCATTTCTCTCACGAGAACCTTTACGATGATTAAATTTACCCCGATTGCGTTAATGTTTCTTTTATTGGGCGCGTGTGCGGGCGGGCCAAGGCTGGAAGCGATGGTGCCTGATGTGGCCACCAATGCCGTCATTGCCGAAAACTCAAGTCTGTGGAAATCAACCGGGATTGGCGAGATTACCGGCAGCACCAAAACCAACAAATTGTGGAAGACGCAAATTACCAATGAGGTTTTTGCAAGCGCCTTGCAGCAATCTCTTGGTCTTCACGCGGTTTTGAGCGACAGTGACGGAAAATATAAAGTCTCAGCCAAGCTGAAAGAGCTCAGACAGCCGTTTTTGGGCATTGAACTGGCGGTGACCGCACGGGTTAAATATACAGTCACCAGGACAAGCGATAAGTTTATAGTGTTTAATCGCATGGTTACCGAGACCTACATCTCCACTTTAAAAGATTCATACGTCTTCAGTGATCGCCTCAAGCTCGCCAACGAAGGCGCAATCAAAGACAATATCAAAAAGTTCATCGGTGCTTATATTGCCGAAAGCCGCAATTTTCCCGAAACTTTTTACACCCCACCCAGCTCATAGGCCTGAGTGATTATCCTGATTTGGAAATCGGCTGACCGTTTTCGTCGAGCTCATAAATTATGGGCGCCCCGGTAGCAAGATTGAGCTTCGTTACTTCATCACGCCCCAAATTATCAAGCTCCATAATCAGTGCGCGCAATGAATTGCCATGGGCAGCTACCAGTACCGATTTTCCGCTTAATACAACAGGTAAAATCTGCTGTCTGAAGTAGGGCAGCACCCGGTCTGCCGTGTCTTTCAGGCTCTCACCGCCCGGTGGCGGTATATCAAAAGACCGGCGCCAGATATGCACCTGCTCCTCGCCCCATTTTTCGCGCGCGTCATCTTTGTTAAGACCGGTCAAATCCCCATAATTACGTTCATTAAGAGCTTGTTCCTCGATGGTTTCGAGGCCGGTCTGGCCGAGTTCTTCTAACATGATGGTCAGCGTCTTTTGCGCCCGGATAAGCTTGCTTGTGAAGGCTATATCAAAAACGATGCCGCGGGCTTTAAGATCTTTTCCAGCCGCATGGGCTTCTTCGATACCGCGGGTGGTTAAATCCACATCCTTCCAGCCGGTAAACAGGTTCTTTTTATTCCAGATACTTTCACCATGGCGCACAAGAACAAGCAGGTTTTTCATTTTATTTTCTCATCAAAAAACGGGTCAGCCTAAAGACCCAAAACATCATTCATGGAATAAAGCCCGGGCGATTTATCAAATCCCCATAAGGCGGCGCGAACCGCACCGCGGGCAAAAAGCGTGCGATCCGTTGCCTTGTGAGCAAGTTCAATGCGCTCACCCTCGCTGGCAAAAATAACCGTATGTTCGCCTATGACACTGCCACCGCGTAACGTGGCAAAGCCGATATCGCCGGGTTCACGCGCACCGGTAATGCCATCGCGCGAGCGCACAGATTTTTCATTGAGGTCGACACCACGACCATCAGCAGCAGCCTGACCCAACAGCAAAGCTGTGCCGGATGGTGCGTCCACTTTATGGCGGTGGTGCATTTCCAGCACTTCGATGTCATATTCATCATTCAAAATTCCGGCCACCTGAGATATCAGGGAGGCAAGAAGATTAACGCCCACACTCATATTACCGGATTTGATAATGCGGGCATGACGTGCAGCCGCACTTATTTTTGTCTCGTCAGCATCGCTAAACCCGGTTGTGCCGATAACATGGACAATACGTGCCTGGGCTGCAATGGCCGCAAATTCCACACTTGCCGCAGGAACGGTGAAATCCAAAACCGCATCCAGTCCCACAAACATTTCCAGAGCATCGTCGCCGACCTCTAGGCCAAGAGTGCCAATACCGGCAAGCTCGCCTAAATCTTTGCCAATGGCCTCAACGCCGGGTCGCTCAATGCCGCCGGCAACAACACACCCCGGTGTTTCATGCACCATACGCACCAGATTGAGCCCCATGCGTCCAGCCGCACCAACAACACCAATTTTTAAATCTGCCATATCGGGCCGCCCTATTCGATACCTTCAACAATGACGATAGTCGCAATACCGGCATCAACGCGATGTTCACGCGCTGCTTGATATTCCGGCGAATTATAGCAATTGACCGCATCTTCATAAGTGGCAAATTCCAGCACCACATTGCGCGGCCTGTCCTCACCTTCGCATTGTACATAGCGGCCACCGCGCGCCAGCGGTTTGGCGTTGTATTTTTCAAACGCAGCTTTGGTTCCGGCAATATATTTGTCGTAAGATGCCTGATCGGTAACCTTCACATGTGCAATCCAGTAGCCTTTCATTAAACCGGCCTTTCTTTTTTGTTAAACGCAGCAGCTTCAATTTCTTCAATGATCATGGCAGCCGCACGCTGGGGATCGTCAGCCTGAATGACAGGCCGTGCCACCACAAGATAATCGGACCCGGCGGAAATAGCCAGAGCAGGGGTCATGACACGTTTTTGATCCTGTACGTCACCGCCCGCCAGACGAATACCCGGTGTGACAATTTTCAGCTTGCTGCCAACAACGGCATGAATGGCAGCGGCTTCATGAGCAGAAGCAATAACCCCGTCCATCTTCAGACTTAATGCGGTTTTCGCTCGCGTCAAAACCAGCTCACCCGCGGTCATGCCAATACCCATGCGCGCAAGGTCACTGTCATCCATATTGGTCAAAACAGTGACGCCTAAAATTTGTAAACCGGATGATCCGCGTGCGTCAACTGCCGCCATCATCACATGATCATAGGCGTGAACGGTGGTAAAGGTAACGCCAAGCCGGGCGATATTTTCAATCGCTTTTGACA
>CAZJUF010000074.1:0-10477 GCA_964549055.1 uncultured Hyphomicrobiales bacterium
AAGCTTTTGTATTCACCGATGGCGTTCCACTTGTCCGGCCAGTTCTCCATAATGCGATCGTCCAGCCAGGTATGAATACCATGCTGGCTCGGCATCAACCCGGTCAGTACTGACGCCCGGCACGGTGAACACATGGCGTTGACGCAAAAAGCATTGTCAAAGCGCACGCCTGTGGCTGCCATCTGGTCAATGTGTGGCGTGTGAATTTCGTCATTGCCATAACACCCCAGCAATTCAGCCGGTTGGTTATCACTCATGAACATGAGAATATTGGGACGTTTTGTCGCCATGGTGTGAAAATAGCCTGATTGTAATTTCTTTGATATTGTGGCTCACTCTACCATCAAATGCCCGTCGATGCGGGAATTATATACTACAGGAGAGGCTGCAATGGATCTGTCAAAAACCGCATTGCTTGTCATTGATGTGCAGATGGCTTTTGTCCATCGTGACGATAAAAACGATCCGCGCAGCGCACCTGAAGCCGAAGAAAACATTGCCCGGCTGTTGAGTGTTTTTCGTCAAAACGCCATGAAAATTATTCATATACATCATCACTCCAAGATTGAAGGCTCGCCATTTGTCGCCGGTCTTCCCGGCGCAGCTGTTCAGGAATTTGTGGCACCTGAGGCAGGAGAGGCGGTCTACATCAAACACGCCAACAGCTCCTTCATAGGAACCACTTTGGAAAAGGACTTGCGCGAACAGGGAATAGAACATCTGGTCATGTGCGGGGCCACCGCCAATCATTGCGTTGAAACCACAACGCGCATGGCCGGTAACCTGGGCTTTGATACCTACTTTGTCAGCGATGGTGTCTGGGCCTACGGCATGGTCGGGCCTGATGGCAAATCACACACCCCCGAGGACGTGCATTCCATGACGTTGAGCAATATGCATGGTGAATTTGCCACTGTGGTTACAACGCAGGAAATTCTCGCACAGACGCGCTGATCTTAATCTTCTATAATCTTCTGTATCAACGGACTTTGTGAATTCTGCATCTCGTCGAGAATTGTAAAATGGTTGGCACCATCAATCGTCAATGTTTCAGTCTCAACTCCCTGAGCATTCCAGAACCGCGCCAGGGCAGTGGCCTGGCGATGGAATTCGTGGCTTTCAAACTCACCCACCGCAGCAATAAACCTGACGGCGGATTTGGCCACCGGGCGAAACAGCGGGCTGGCCAGACGGGCTTCTTCTTTTGACAGCTTTAACGCATCATTCTTGGTGGTGCCACGCAAGGGAGCAAGATCATAAATGCCACCCAGAGCACAGCCTTTGGTAATCAGATCATCAGGCAAACCGGGGTGACAGGACCAGTCGGTGGAAACCAGACAGGCGGCCAGATGACCACCGGCAGAATGGCCGAAAACGACAGGTTTTTTGTTATGTCTTTCCCAGATTTTACCGGCGCATTTTCGCATTTGAGAAATAATTTTCGGGATCGATGTATCCGGGCACAGGTCGTAGGAGGGGATGACCACCGAATAACCATTTGCATTCAGTCCCTTGGCTGCGTGTGAAAACATTTTACGATCACGCGCCTGCCAGTATCCGCCATGGATAAACAGAGCGATCGGCGTGTCGTCACTGAGGTTTTCGGGGTGAAAAAGATCGTATTTGTTACGCTCCGATGGACCGTAGGCAATGTCGAGTTCTACGTTTTTGTTGCCACGATATTCTTCAGCCTGCTGCATCCAGGATGCCTGGATTTTCGCATGCTCGGGAACGCGCAGTCGATCATTGTATTGTTTCTCATAAGCAGCTAGCGCCATGACACTGATTCCCCTTGATCATGGGTGGCGATACTATCATGGCAATTGTACAGAAAAACCATAAACACATATCTACAAAAACGGGTCTTTGAACCGTTTCCCAAATTTACAGTTTATCATTACAGGAAAATTTAAAGTAGTCACGGAAAAATGGCGTAAAATCCACTATCCACCAGTAACACTCATATGACGCGACACCGCCGGGGCTTTGCTGTCGCGATCAATGATAAAATCATGGCCTTTGGGTTTGCGTGAAATGGCTTCGTCGATAGCGGCATAAAGCGGGCCATTGCTTGGCGACGACCGCAAAGGTGCACGCAAATCAGCGGCATCTTCCTGGCCCAGACACATGTACAGCGTTCCCGTACATGTCACGCGCACCCGGTTGCAGCTTTCGCAAAAATTATGCGACATCGGTGTGATAAATCCGATACGTCCGCCGGTTTCCTTGATTTCCATGTATCGTGCCGGGCCACCGGTCTTGTAAGGGATATCTTCAAGCGTCCATTTTTCCCTTAATTGCGCCCGCACCTCGGACAACGGCAGGTATTGATCGGTTCTGTCTTCGTCAATCTCGCCCAGCGGCATGGTTTCAATCAACGTCAGATCCATACCGCGACCATGGGTCCAGCGGATCATTTCATCAATCTCGTCATCATTGACACCTTTCAGCGCCACCGCATTGATTTTGACCTTGAGACCGGCAGCTATTGCGGCGTCAATACCGGCATTGACTTTTTCCAGTGAACCCCAGCGGGTGATGGCCTTGAATTTGTCAGGATCAATTGTGTCTACCGAGACGTTGATGCGACGCATGCCAAGATCAAAAAGCTGGTCGGCAAAGCGGGTCAGCTGACTGCCATTTGTGGTCATCGTCAGCTCTTCAAGCGCCCCGGATTTAAGATGACGGGACAGCGACTTGATCAGTGACATCAGGTTCTTGCGCACCAAAGGCTCACCGCCGGTAAGTCTCAGTCTTTTAACGCCTTTATCGATAAAGGCCGAGCACAGCCGGTCGAGTTCCTCCAGCGTCAGCAGCTCGCGCTTGGGCAGAAATGTCATGTTCTCGGACATGCAGTAAACACATCTGAAATCACATCTGTCCGTAACCGAAACCCGCAGGTAGTTGACGGCCCGACCAAACGGGTCAATCATCTCGGAGCTTGTGTTTCCGCTTTGGGAAACGGCGGTATCTTCCGGTGGTAATAAACTATTCAATTTTGCATCCCCGTCTTCAGGCTGTGTTGGTTTTTGCGCAAATAGCGCGCGCTTTGTCACCGGCCTTTGTCTGGATATTAAATACAGTTTGCCACAGAAGCGGAAAATATCAAAGCTGGCAAGGGCACATATAACACCATACGACATCACAGCCGGGGAAAAACATAGATTTAAAGCGGAAAACACTGCCGGGCTTTTTATCCTGGCAGGATGAAATTTCACCTAGTGGAAACACGACTGCAGGAGTAGGGTTTTAAGTTGCAGTTCAGTGGCGGCTACACTAGACTGGCATCTGAATCAGTTTCTCAGTCGGGTGCGCTAAAGAATATCCGGCCCCACGAAATTGATTGCAGGCAATCCCACCGTTGGTAAAAAGATGCAGGTGGCAGGGAAAAAAATGAACACAATGACGAAATCATCGATTTCCAGTGTGGCAGAGGAGGATATACTGCGGGCGCAGTTATATCAGATGCTCTCGCATTTTCTTGGCAACCCCCCTTCACAAAAAGACCTTGATAATCTTGCCGCCATGAGTGGCGATTCGTCGCCTCTGGGGGAGGCTATCGCCAGTCTGTCGAAAATTGCCGGAAAAACCGACGCTGTTCTGGTGGCTCAGGAATATCAGGAATTGTTTATTGGTGTCGGGCGTGGCGAGCTTTTGCCGTTTGCCTCATACTATCTCACCGGATTTCTGCATGAAAAGCCGCTGGCGGCATTACGCCAGGATATGGAGCGCCTGGGCATTGCGCGCCGGGCCGAGGTGAAGATTCCCGAAGACCACATTGCGACAATATTTGAAATGATGTCCGGGATGATTGAGGGGAAATACGGCACGGCTTATGGTCTGGATGAGCAGCGCGAATTTTATAATAAACATATCGGCTCCTGGGCCAAACATTTTATGACCGATCTCGAAGGCGCGAAAGCTTCCATACTTTACGCTGCCATGGGAACGATAGGACGCATCTTCCTCGATATCGAGGAAGTCGCGTTCACGATGGATTAAATCATGAGCGAGCGGCCGTTAACGAGCCGCGCCGTGATTTTAGGGAATTCAGACTTGTTGTAATACGGGCCTGAATAATGTCCTGCCAGCATTTTGGCGGGATCAAACATAGGAGGATCGCTAAATGTCTGAAGACAGACAATCAGCCAAAGCAGACCGCCGCAGCTTTCTAAAGCTTGTGGGTGCGGGTGCTTTATCCGGTGGGGCTGTGCTCGCGCTGGATAAATCACAAGCCGAGGCCAGCGAGACATCTGTTAAATCAACAGGGTCATATCGCGAAACCGAACACATACAGGCCTATTACGAAAGTACCAAATTCTAGCTCATGATGTACCGGGCATCTCCCGGCGCATGGTGTTTAGGGTTTGAAAAAGGAAAACAGTCTTCGTAATCGGGACTGTTGGAAATATTGGGAAAAATTTAGGAGAATAGATATGCTTAGGAAGAAGACCGGCGGGATGGCGATTGGCTCCCGTTTGTCATCAGCCCTTAAGGATGTTGCATCGGAAACGATAGACAGGCGTTCATTCCTGCGTCGTTCCGGCCTCGCCGTTGGCGGTTTGGCAGCAGCAGCAAGCTTTACAGGCAGCATGGTGGAAAAAGCCGAAGCCGCAACTGATTCAAGTGGCGTCAAAGTGGTTAAAACAATCTGCACCCATTGTGCGGTTGGTTGTACCGTTATGGCCGAAGTTGAAGGTGGTGTATGGATTGGCCAGGAACCTGGCTATGACAGCCCGTTCAACCTGGGCGCCCATTGCGCCAAAGGAGCGGCTGTTCGCGCCACTGCTCATAGTGAGCGCCGTTTGAAATACCCGACCAAACTTGTCGGTGGCAAATGGCAGCGCCTGAGCTGGGATGATGCGATCAACGAGATCGGCGACAAGATGATGTCGATCCGTGAAACGTCAGGACCGGATTCGGTATACTGGCTCGGTTCCGCCAAGCATTCCAACGAGCAGGCCTATCTGTTCCGCAAGTTCTATGCCTTCTGGGGCACCAATAATGGTGACCATCAGGCACGTATTTGTCACTCAACCACAGTTGCCGGTGTTGCCAACACCTGGGGCTATGGTGCCATGACAAACTCTTTCAATGACATCCATAATTCAAAGTGCATCTTCATTATTGGCGGCAATCCTTCAGAGGCACATCCCGTTTCGATGTTGCACGTGTTGCGCGCCAAGGAAGTCAATAATGCACCGGTGATTGTTTGTGATCCGCGCTTTACCCGCACAGCTGCACATGCCACCGAGCATGTACGTCTTCGCCCGGGTACTGACGTTGCCTTGATCTGGGGTATCCTGTGGCACATTTTTGAAAACGGCTGGGAAGATAAAGAGTTTATCCGCCAGCGCGTTTACGGAATGGAAGAAATCAGGGAGGAAGTGGCAAAATGGACACCTGAAGAGGTCGAAAATGTCACTGGTATTCCAAAAACCCAGATGCGTCGCGTCGCCCGCACCATGGCCAACAACCGGCCAGGGACGGTTATCTGGTGCATGGGTGGAACCCAGCACACCAATGGTAACAACAACACCCGCGCTTATTGCATTTTGCAACTCGCTCTTGGCAACATGGGCACGACTGGTGGTGGAACCAATATTTTCCGCGGCCATGACAATGTGCAAGGTGCCACAGACTTCTGCGTGCTGTCGCATTCGCTGCCAGGTTATTACGGCCTCAAGAAAGGTTCGTGGAAACATTGGGCGCGCGTATGGGACGTTGAGTATGATTACCTGTTGGGCAATTTTGCTTCAGAAAAACTGATGCAGTCCAAAGGCATGCCGGTTTCGCGCTGGATTGATGGTGTCTTGACACCGAAAGATAAAATCGATCAGCCCGATAACCTCAAAGCCATGGTGTTCTGGGGACATGCTCCCAACTCACAGACACGATTGCCGGAAATGCGTGCAGCAATGAAGATGCTGGACCTTTTGGTTGTGATCGATCCTTATCCAACCATGACAGCGGTTTTGCATGATCGCCAGGATGGGGTTTATCTCCTGCCTGCTGCAACCCAGTATGAAACCTACGGGTCTGTGACAGCGTCGAACCGGTCATTGCAGTGGCGCGACAAAGTTGTCGATCCATTGTTTGAATGTCTGCCTGACCACACCATCATGTATAAATTCGCCAAGAAATTCGGATTTGCTGACCAGATGTTCAAAAACATCAAGGTTATCGATGACGAGCCATTGGTTGAAGATATCACGCTGGAATTCAACAAGGGCATGTGGACAATCGGCTATACCGGGCAATCACCGGACCGGCTGAAAGCACATATGGCCAACCAGCACACATTTGACAAGACAACCTTGCTGGCGCGTGGTGGTCCTGTTGATGGTGAATATTATGGTCTGCCGTGGCCCGCATGGGGGACGGCAGAAATGGGTCATCCAGGTACACCTAACCTGTATGATACTTCCAAGCCTGTGGCTGAAGGCGGCCTGTGTTTCCGCGCCCGTTACGGTGTTGAGCGCAATGGTGTAAATCTTCTCGCTGAAGGTTCTTACCCCGTCGGTTCGGAAATTGAGGATGGATATCCTGAATTTACCATGGCCATGTTGCAAAAACTTGGATGGGATGGCGATCTGACTGCCGATGAAAAATCTGCAATTGATGCTGTTGCCGGTGAAAAGACGAACTGGAAAACGGACTTGTCCGGTGGTATCCAGCGCGTTGCCATTAAACACGGGTGCGCACCATTTGGTAATGCCAAAGCCCGCGCAATTGTGTGGACGTTCCCCGATCCCGTACCACTTCATCGTGAGCCGCTGTATACGCCGCGTCGCGACCTGTTGCCGAAATATGTAACCTACAAAGATCGTCAACAGTTCCGTTTGCCAACGTACTTCGAGAGCATCCAGAAGAATGATTATTCGAAAGATTTCCCGATCATTCTAACCTCTGGTCGTCTTGTTGAATACGAAGGTGGCGGCGATGAATCCCGCTCGAACAAGTGGCTTGCCGAGTTGCAACAGGATATGTTTGTTGAAATCAATATTGTTGATGCAAACAATCTTGGCATTCGCGACGGGTCAATGGTCTGGGTCAATGGTGCGCCAACCTTTGATGGCAAACCGGGTGGCCGTGTGAAAGTCAAGGCATTGGTCACGGAACGGGTCGGTCGGGGCATTTGCTTCCTGCCGTTCCATTTTGCCGGCCATTTCCAGGGCGAGGACCTGCGCGACAAGTATCCACCAGGTGCTGATCCATATGTATTGGGCGAAGCTTCCAATACGGCTCAGACCTATGGTTACGATGTTGTAACAAACATGCAGGAAACCAAAGCCACACTCTGTAATATAGAAAAAGCCTAGGGAGAAAACGTTATGGCACGGATGAGATTCCTTAGTGACGCTGAACGTTGCGTTGAATGCAATGCCTGCGTCACAGCCTGTAAGAACGAAAATGAAGTCCCCTGGGGCATCAACCGGCGTCGCGTCGTCACCATCAGTGACGGCAAGCCGGGTGAGCGATCGATCTCGATTGCTTGCATGCATTGCTCGGATGCACCGTGTATTGCGGTGTGCCCGGTCGACACTATCTACCAGACGGAAATCGGCATTGTGCTGCATTCCAAAGACCTGTGTATCGGGTGTGGGTATTGTTTCTATGCATGTCCTTTCGGCGCACCTCAATTTCCGCAAACCGGAAACTTCGGTACAAGGGGCAAAATGGACAAATGTACATTCTGCGCTGGTGGACCTGAAGAAGAAAACAGCGAAGCTGAGTTCCGCAAATATGGTCGTAACCGCATAGCCGAAGGCAAATTGCCGCTATGTGCCGAGTTGTGCTCAACCAAAGCACTTCTTGCCGGTGACGGTGCTGTTATTTCGGACATCTATCGCGAACGCGTAATCAATCGCGGGTTCGGCGCTGGCGCCTGGGGATGGGGACGAGCCTATCCAAACAGCGGTAGTTGATCGCATAAAAAAACTCAAGGGTGCTGGCACCAGGCTGGCACCCTTGAACTTACCCGACTTTATTGTAAAAATCAGCTGTCTGACCGGTGGTCTCTGGACGCTGGAGGTGTAAATCGGTGAAATCCGGTTGATCTGCATCTTTGTGAAATTGTGAAATCGTTGGAAAATTCCGCGAATAGAGCGACTTTTTTATTTGGACATTTCTGACATCGACGAATTTTTTAGGAGGGCGCTTTAATGCCCAGACCCACCACATCTGCAGCGACGATGAAAAACAACGCTGCCGCCTACGCCAGAAAAGCAACCGTAATATTCTTGCTGGCGTTAATGGCCATGTTTTTAACCAACAGTTTTAGCCAGACAGGATCATCGGCTCAGGCCCAGACTCAGGCTCAAAATTCTCAGTCTCCTGTTGGCGCGCCTTTGGGCAATAGTTCAGATTCTGACATGTGGCGCGCAGTAAAACGCGGCGACCGTGGCAATGTGTCAATTACTGACAAAAAATCCGGCGTTCTGATACAATCCGGTGGCCAGTTTTTGCGCGACTTACGCAACGGCCCGATATTTTCTTATAGTGCCGCAGCCATCATCGGTGTCATAGCCCTGTTGTCCCTGTTCTACATGTTGCGCGGACGCATCCGCATAGACAGTGGTACAAGCGATGTTACCGTTACCCGGTTCAATTCTTTTGAACGTTTTTCCCATTGGCTGCTGGCGGTTTCTTTTATAATCCTCGGGCTTTCAGGCCTCAACATGGTCTATGGGAAACACCTCCTTACCCCGCTGGTGGGAAAGAGCAGCTACGGCGACATTGCCATGGCGGGCAAGTGGTTGCATAACTTTGTCGCATTCGCCTTTATTCTCGGGCTGGTGCTTATTTTAGTTATCTGGATCCGGCACAATTTCCCCAACAGACATGACATAGTCTGGCTGCTGAAAGGTGGCGGCATGTTTACCAGGGGTACGCACCCGCCGGCAAAAAAATTCAATGCGGGGCAGAAAATACTGTTCTGGTTGATTATTCTGGCGGGCGCATCAATCGCCCTTTCCGGCATATCGCTGATGTTCCCGTTCCAGCTGTCGATATTCGCCGACACGTTCGAGATTGTAAACCGGCTTGGTTTTAATCTGCCGACCGAATTGACCGGCATTGAGGAAATGCAGCTGTCTTTGGTCTGGCACTCTGTTGTCAGTATTTTCATGGTCTGTGTCATCATCGCTCATATTTATATCGGCAGTGTCGGCATGGAAGGCGCGTTCGATGCCATGGGCTCTGGCGAGGTTGATAAAAACTGGGCAAAAGAGCATCACTCCATTTGGGTTGATGAGCTTGAAAGCAAAGAACAGGCAAAGGCAGCATCAAGACAGGTTGCCGCAGAATAGGACATGCAGGACCAATTTCATGTGCTGGATATGTGGTGCCAAAAAAACCGGTTTGCCAAAATTTAGCGCAATTTCCAGCGTCCTGATGAGTGTTTTTAATCTCTTGTTGATCTCTTTGCCATTAACCCGGGCCGGGGCCGAAGTGCAGGGGCATGGTGGGCCGGTAAAATCGATCATGCTGTCCAGCGACGGTTATACCGCCTTAACCGGATCCTTTGATTATACTGTTATTTACTGGGCCATTTCACCCACCGGATCCAAAATCATAAAACGCCTCATCGGTCACGAGGGTGCGGTTAATTCGGTCGCCTTCGTGCCGGGGAATGCCTTGGCACTATCAGGCAGCGATGATGGCACAGTTGGACTGTGGCAGCTGGGGGACCTGAAACTGGTGACGCGCCTCAAGGGGCATAACGCCAAAGTATCCGATGTAGCAGCTTCACCCGATGGCCGGATAGCTGCATCCGCCTCGTGGGACAGCACTATCCGTCTGTGGAATATCGCAACAAAATCTCAGACAGCTGTGCTCAAAGGCCATCGCGGAAATATCAATTCAATTGCTTTTTCCAGCGATGGAAAATTCCTCTATTCCGGCGGCTATGATGGCACCGTCAAAATGTGGGACACCACAAGCGGCGACTTTATCCGCACGATTTATAAACATGGCTGGGGCGTTAATGTGGTGCGGATTTTGCCCGATAATCTGAACCTGTTTATCGGCACCCTGGATGGTGCCGTCAATATTCTGGACATCGAAAGTGGCAGGATTGTCCGCCGCCTCAAACCCCATGAAGGCCCGGTTCTCGCAAGCTTTGTTGCTCCCAAAAGCGGGCTTGCCGCCACCAGTGGGGGAGATGGCAAGATACGTGTGTGGTCGATGAAGACCTGGAAGCTGCTGTATCAGCATGATGATCCATACCGTCCGATCTGGGCGCTGTCGTATTCTAAAAATAGTAAAATGGTTCTGTACGGTGGTCTGGATGAACATGTACTTGAATGGGATTTTTCCGACGATAAACAGTTTGATGTGGCAAGAAGAAAAATTCCGCGACGGTTTCAGTTTGTCAATGATGAAGACCTCGGCACCCGCCAGTTTGCCCGCAGGTGTTCCGTGTGTCATACAGTAGCACCAGATGGCGGCAATCGGGCCGGGCCATCACTCTACA
>CAZJUF010000075.1:0-10465 GCA_964549055.1 uncultured Hyphomicrobiales bacterium
GCGCTCAACAGTTTTTAATCCCGGTGCCGAACCAAACCCGGCTTCGAGGATAGAGTAGCGCACATTCCAGCGGCGCACATTTTCTTCAAGGCCCGGCAATTGAGCGCGCAGGATAGCCGCGCGCAGATTATCCAGCCGGGCCGAACAATTCGGGCTTTCAAGCCTGACCTTTTGAAAAACCTCTTCGGGTGGAATAGCACCGTGCGAGCCATACAGCATGTAAGAGCCTGAGCCAACAACAGCGCGGGCGGCAAATTCTGGGTTATCTGTGGTAAGCAATCCGCCTTCACCTGAATTCAGATGCTTGTAGGTTTGTGTCGAAAAACAGGCAATATCTCCAAAGTTTCCCGATCGCGTGCCTTTCCATTTTGCCCCCATCGTATGGGCGCAATCCTCAATCAGAATAATGCCGAACTCTTTGCATATGGTCATGATCGCATCCATGTCGGCAATGTGGCCGCGCATGTGCGAGAGCAAAAAATATTCAGCCCCGCTTGCTTCAGCTTTGGCGCGCAGGTCTTTTAAGTCTGTGTGCCAGTTTTCATCAATTTCCACCAGAACCGGAACGCCACCAGCCGCAAATATTGCGCCGGGGACCGGTGCGAGCGTATAGGCATTGGCCAGAACTTTTGCGCCGGGGCCAACGCCTGCGGCCCGCAACGCAATTTGCAGGGCCTGACCGCCAGAAGTTGTTGCCAGACAGTATTTTGCCCCTTGCCATTTGGCGTATTCCTGCTCGAGAAGGGTTGCTTCAGACACTTCTCCTTCAACCGTATTGTATCTGTGCAATCTGCCGGTTCGCAGAATTTCACCAACCCGGGCAATGGCAGGTTCGCAAATGGCTTCCTGCTGGGTGAACGGTTTTTCAAAACGTCTGGTCATTGTCATTCGTATCGCTGCTGATCGCTGACTTCGAAGGGCCATTCGCGATCGGGGAAGTATTTTTTCAATCGCCAGTCGCACGCGCGCGCATGTCCGTCCATGCCCTCAAGCCGGCTGATGCGTGAGGCTGCGGCACTGAATTTCAGGTTGGCTTCTTCGCTGATTTCCTGCCAGGTGAGAATTTTCAAAAACTTCATAACATTGAGGCCACCGGTATATCTTGCAGCCTTTTTGGTTGGCAGAATATGATTTGTGCCCGAACATTTATCACCATGGGTGACGGTGGCGCCTTCACCGAGAAACAGTGAGCCGTAATTTTTCAACTGCTGTTTCCACCACTCCAGATCTTCGGCAATAACCTGAAGGTGTTCACTGGAATAGCGATCCGAAATCTCACAGACTTCTTCTCTATCCTTGCACAGAATGATTTCACCATGCTCGCGCCACGCCGCCATAACCACATCACCGCTTGGCATGTCTGCTGCAATTTTTGGCATGATACGAGCGACAGTCTCGGCAAGCTGAGACGAGGTTGTGAACAGCCAAACGGGAGAATCGGGTCCATGTTCGGCCTGCGAAGCCAGATCAATCGCAACGGTCATGGCATCAGCTGTGTCATCGGCAATGATGGCACTTTCGGTTGGTCCGGCAAAAACATCGATACCAACCTCACCGAACAAAAGCCGTTTTGCTTCAGCAACATAAGAATTTCCCGGACCGACCAGAATATCCGCAGGTGTTGTGCCAAACAGGCCAAACGCCATCGAAGCTACGGCCTGCACTCCGCCCATTTCCAGGATTATGTCGGCGCCTGCGAGATCCATCGCATAGGCTATCTGGGGTGAAATTGATCCGCTTCGAGGTGGCGAGGCAGCAACCACAAACGGCACGCCTGCAACCTTAGCGGTGGTAATACTCATGATCGCGGAAGCCACATGGGCGTAGCGTCCACCAGGCACATAACACCCGGCACAATCGACCGGCACAATGCGTTGGCCCAGCCGCACGCCCGGTTCGGTTTCAATTTCAAACTCTTTCAAGCTCGCCTTTTGGGCCTGAGCAAATCGTTCAATCTGGACATGGGAAAAACGGATGTCTTCTTTTTCCTGATCGCTGACTTGCGCAATCAGGCTGGCCTTTTTTTCTTGGCCTAAAACAAAATCCCCGTGCCAGTCATCCAGATTTCGCGCATATTCCTCGACCGCTGATTCACCGAGATTGCGGATGCGATCCAGCATCTCTTCAACGACCTCGCGCACCCCGCCGCTAGCAGATGTCTGGCTTACCTGAGATCGTTTTACGAAATCCATGCTTTAATTCCCAAATGTCGATTTTCTTATTTTATGAAACCCCCAACGGTCTCCTCATTCGTTGTGGGAGTTCACTCCCGGAGACAAAAATTTTCCAGTTTATTTCACGATATTTAGTTTTTTTAAAACAATACTTCCAAAAATACGGATATCTGTGCTGACAAAGATATCATTTTAAAGCCCTTTAGCCTTCGGCAATTTCAATAGCATCGGCCATGTGGGGTACAATTTCAGAAAACCTCGGTACTACCTGTGTGCCAATCAGATGGCGACAGTCTTGAGCAAGGCGGTCGGGCAGTTCACCAAGTTCCGCCCGCCTGGCAATCAGACAGATTGTACGTGAAAACGCCGGGAACGGCACCGGGGCCACATCGACCTGGGAAATAAACCGTTCCGCATCAAGCAGGTTCAACGGCGTCGTCAAAGTCCAGCCTTTGGCCTGACCAACCATGGCAATCACCGAACGCGACGCTTCGAGCGCAAACCTGTGCGTAACATCAAAACGCACGCGTTTCAGGTGCTGGGCGACTGTCTTGCCCATGGGGATATCTTCGGAATACTGAATAAACGGCGCATCGGTCAATTGCGCACTTATGTCGCGATCTTTCTTCAACAACCCCTTGGCGGTTACCAGAATGAAGGGTTCGCGCAAAATCGGAATGGTTCGAAAATCGCTGACATTGTCCGGCACACTTGCCGACACGCAAATTTCGGCTTCACGCTGCTGCAACATTTCAATTACATGATCGGAACGGCCCGAGTAGGCATTGACGAAGCAATTGCGAAAACGGCGTTGCAAAATCGCCACCAGAACCGGTGTCAGTGAGGTGTCGAGATCATCAATTATGGCCAGTGTCAGTTTTGGCAGATTTACCAGATCGTGCTTTGCCAGCTCGGCATGGGCTTTGGCGGTCGCATCGAGAATTTTATGGGCGTGGGCATGCAGCAGCTGCCCGGCCGGGGTTAATTTCAGCGGTCGGGAGTTTCGATCAAAAAGCCTCGCACCAACAGATTGCTCAAGCGATGTGATTTGCTGCGATACGCCTGATGAACTGCCGCCAATGCGGTTGGCACCATCGCTGATTGAACCGGTTTCTTCAACAGCGACGAAGGCGCGCAGACCGCGCAATGTCAGTTCCGGATGGTTTTTTTTTGCCATTTTGACCCTGTCTGGAAGTTGGTGACACTGGATACAGTATTGCGGTCGTCACTTGCTATCACTGTAATAAGTTTTAGAATTTATGGAAAGAAAATTCAATTTTTTTAAATCTAGACTGTTTTTCTTGACTTGGCCGCCAATTTTAACCGCCATTGGTCGCATAAACTTGACTGCCAGGGGTCATTAACCTTTGGGCATGTGGGGAATTTTACCATCAACGGGAGGAAGAAATGAAATCCATCAAAGCCAGTCTTTACGGAGCCAGCCTAATCGCACTGATCGCCGCAAGCTCAATGGTAGCAACAGTTGCAACGACAACGACAGTCAAGGCACAGGAAATTACAGTCGGATATTTCCTTGAGTGGCCAACGCCAAACCAGTTTGCGCAGGTCAAAAAAATCTATAACGAAAAACTTGGCGTCAACGTCAAGTGGGTCTCTTTCGATGCCGGTACAGCTATGTCTGCTGCCATGGCCGGTGGCGACGTTCAGATTTCGTTTTCGCAAGGTATTCCACCGTTCGTGGTCGCCGCATCCGCCGGTCAGGACCTTCAGGTCGTTGATGTAGCCGTATCTTATTCCAGCAATGACAATTGCGTTGTGCGCACCAGCCTGGAAATTGACAAGACCAACGCCAAAGAACTGGAAGGCAAACAGGTCGGCGTGCCTTTGGGAACCGCTGCACATTACGGCTTTTTGAAACAGATGGAGCATTTTGGTGTTAATACATCGACCATGAAAGTTGTCGATATGGCCCCGCCTGACGGTGCTGCAGCCTTTGCTTCGGGCAATCTCGACATGGTGTGTGGCTGGGGTGGATCGCTGCGCCGGATGAAAGAGTATGGCAACGTTTTATTGACCGGTGCTGAAAAAGAAGAACTTGGCATTCAGGTTTTTGATGCCACGACAGTTTCCACCCAGTGGGCGAGTGAAAATGCCGAACTTCTGGCAAAATTCCTCAAAGTCACCGCTGATATGAACGCAAAATATGCCGCCGGCGGTGCTGGTGAAATGCTACCGGTAATTGCCAAGGCAGCCGGTATGGATGAAAAGGCCACCAAGGAAACATTGGCTGGCTTTGTTTTCCCAACCATCAAAGAGCAACTCAGCGCCAAGTGGCTGGGTGGTGGCACTCAGAAGTTCCTCAAGGAAGTTGGAGATTTCTTTGTCAAGCAGGGAACAATTCCCAAAGCTCGTGACAGCTACGAAAGTGCTGTAGATACCAGCTACCTTGAAGCTGCATCAAAAATGTAACCCTTTAAGAAGTTACAGATCATGAACTGGCGCAGTCCGTAAAAACTCTTACGGACTGCGCTAATTTTATGTATCGTGAAGATTGCATCTAGTTCGTTGGGAGGAATTTTTGACACAATCCACACAATCCAGTTTGCACATAGACCGGATTTCAATGACCTTCTCGTTGCCCGGCGGCAATTCGATTGAGGCCTTGAAGGATGTCTCGCTTGACCTTGCCGAAGGCGAATTAATGTCGGTCCTGGGGCCATCGGGGTGTGGTAAAACTACGCTTTTAAATATTGTTGCAGGCTTCCTTGCCCCCACCGGCGGGCAGGTTATTCTAAATGGTCACGAAGTCACAGGCCCCGGGCCTGAGCGCGGCATGGTGTTTCAGCAAGGCGCATTGTTCGAGTGGATGTCGGTACGCAAAAATGTCGGCTTTGGCCCCGCCATGAAGGGGGTTGCGGCTCCTAAAATAAAACAGCGCGTCGATGAATTGCTGGAAATCGTCGGCTTGCATGATTTTGGCGAAAAAGCTGTTTATGAACTTTCCGGCGGCATGCAGCAACGCGTGGCTCTGGCGCGATGCCTGGCCAATGACCCCGATGTGATTTTGATGGATGAACCACTGGGCGCACTTGATGCCTTAACGCGCGAAAAAATGCAGGGTCTGGTGCTGAAGCTGTGGAAAGAAACCGGTAAAACCATCGTTCTGATTACGCATTCGGTCGAAGAAGCGCTCCTTTTGGGCGAACGTCTTTTGGTCATGGCGCCGAGACCCGGGCGCATTCACAAGGAGTATCGTTTGCCCTTTGCCGAAATGGGAGTGGCAACGGACTTACGCGACGTCAAAAAGCGCCAGGATTATGGCGACAAGCGTGAGGAAATTCTTGAGATGATCTGGGAGATGGAAGAAGAAATTATGGGCAGGAAGGAATAAGACTGTGTTGATCCTGGCAATCTACGTCTCAATATTCATTGTCGCCTATGGGCTCTATGGGCTGGTTGCCGGCCGAATGGTTGTCCGTGATGGTATTACAGCGCGCAAGACCGTCACTTTTGGTGATGAAAGTGCTGTCACCCCCAACCGGGCTGCCTCGGTAATATCGATTGTTGCGATTTTTCTGATCTGGGGGGCATTTACCGGCTCCAAATTTACTCCTGTGCATGTGCCCGGCCCGTTTGTTGGTGACACATCATTTACATATACGGCAACCAACCCGCAAAATAAGAGTGATGATGCAACGGTTTACATTCGCGTCAGGCCGGTGGGAGAGAAAACCGAAAAGCCTGACATTTCCGGCAATCCCCAAAGCGGGTTTGCCAAAGATGATGCCATGAAGGTGGGAGCATGGCGCAGCGGTCTTATTCGCGCCCAGAACAATGATGAAGGTGGCAAAGTAAAAGGCTATCGCGTTACCGCCATCGATGGCCAGCCAATTAAGCCAAAACAATCTGTTGAAGTCGCAGATGGCGTTGTCAATATGACGGCCAAGGGCAGCCTGTCTTTTGTTCCCGACAAAGGCTGGCAAATGGAGCCGATCTGGCTGCCTTCGCCAGAAGCTGTGGTCTCACGTTTCATTGAAATTTCACGCGATGGTTATCAGAATGTAACGCTCCTGGAAAACGTTGGATGGTCATTATTCCGGGTCATCGTCGGCTTCATTCTTGGCTCTCTGGTCGGCATCCCCCTGGGCTACGCCATGGGCCTGAACAACTGGTTTCGCGGCTGGTTTGACCCCATTGTCGAATTCATGCGGCCGATCCCGCCGCTGGCGCTTATTCCTTTGATAATTATCTGGTTTGGCATCTGGGAGCAGGGCAAAATCAGCCTGCTGTTTCTGGCCGCTTTATGGATTATGACCATTTCCTCGCGCGCAGGTGTGTCGGGCGTCAATATTGCCAAGGTTCATGCCGCCTATTCACTTGGCGCTTCCAAATTCCAGATACTTGTCCATGTCATCATACCAAACTCATTACCGGAAATTTTTACCGGAGCAAGAGTGGCAATGGGCGTGTGCTGGGGGACGGTTGTTGCAGCTGAACTGGTTGCGGCTGAAAAAGGTGCCGGTAAAATGATTATCGCGGCATCCAAATTTCAACAGACAGATATCGTTATCATGGGAATAATTCTAATCGGTGTCATCGGATACGGCATTGATATTCTCATGCGCATGGCAGAAAAGACTCTGGTGCCGTGGAAGGGCAAAAGCTAGAGCATCCGTGCTGTTCAAGCGAAGATGCTCTGAAAAAACAATGTCAACTGCCCGTCTGCCGGCGGTGAACGCAGTCATAAACAAGACCCGCCCTGGTTTTTGAAACATGGCCATCAAACAGGTGCTGTTTTTGTAAAAAATTCCGATTGCTTGATCTATGACAAGAATGATCACTGATTAACCTTTAGTTTGTGTACAAACTTATAGATCGAACAAATGGACCCGATTTTTTTCAAAATTCGGGTTTAAGGGAAACGCCGTGCCTAAGTCCTTTAACGCTGATAAAGAGACGTCTCAAGAAACCCCTCCCACCTCCAGCATTAATTCCCAAGACAGCCAGCATATTTTCGCCAGCCTTAACAGGCCGGTATTCATTGATGGTGCCTGGATTCTTCCGTTCATCCAGGGAGGTAAGGGTGTTGGTGCCACTAATGGAACAAGTGCGGGTGCCTGGGCGTGTGAAAATGCCGGGGGTACTATCGCTGCAACAGGCGCTGTATTTGAATACAATGACGAGGGCCGGGAGATTTCTTATGATTATTCCGGGCGCACACGTCTGGCCCGTTATGAAGAGATGGTGGCTTTTTCCATCAAGGGCTGCATTTACCAGGTAAAAGCAGCCCACAAAGCCGCCAACGGTAAAGGTCGCATCCGTATTAATTTTCTCAAGATGGCTGGCGCCTCCATGCGAATTATGCGCGGAACGCTGGCCGGGACACGATTGCCGGGCGGCGGCAATATGATCCACGCCGTCACCATGGGTGCGGGCCTGCCTTCTGAAGAAGATGTTCAGATTTGCAGCGATGAGGGCGTTTATCTTGATCCCATTATATCCAGTGTTTCAGCTTTGAAAATATTGCTGAAACGCAGTTTTAAAAAATGGTCGGGCTCCTACGCCGAGCGCATTGGCGCTGTGATCTACGAGGACCCCTGGCTCGCTGGTGGGCACAATGGTATCACCAGCCGCGAAGACCCCGAAGCACCACAAGACCCTTACCAGCGCGTCAAGGAACTGCGCACCTTGATGAACGAAAACCATATGGAAAATGTTACCATTGTCATGGCCGGTGGCGTTTGGCACCTGCGCGACTGGGTACGGTGGCTGGATAATCCAGACATCAACGCAATCGCTTTCCAGATAGGCTCGCGTGACTTGTTAACACAGGAAAGCCCGATATCTGACCAGTGGAAACAGCTTATACTGTCGATGAAAAAAAGCGATGTCGCCCTCAACAAGTTCAGCCCAACCGGTTTTTATTCCTCAACATACAATAATTCGATGATCAAGGATCTGGTTCAACGCTCAAACAGGCAAGTGTCTTTTTCGCTGGATGCAGATACCAATAGGACCGAGCGCATTTCAGGGCCAGGTGTGCGAGCCAAAGGATATTTTGTTACAGCTAAAGACAAGCTAAGGATTGAGGACTGGAAGGACCGCGGTTTTGAAGTGCCATTACGTACGCCAGACGATACTCTGGTCTTTGTCACGCGCGAGCAAAACCGGGAGATCAAGCGTATCAAGGCCGAGTGTGTAGGCTGCCTGTCAACCTGCAAACTCAGCACCTGGAGTGAGAACCCCGAACGCAAACACACAACCGGCAAGCGCCCTGATCCACGTGTCCACTGCATCCGCAAGGGTCTTCTGGGTGCCATTCAGGGGATAGATCTGGACAAACAACTCATTTTTGCCGGCCATAATTCCTACAAATCAGGTGAAGACCCATTTTATCGCGGCGAAAATGGCACTACGTTTATCCCATCGGTTAAACAGCTTATTGCGCGACTGATGAGCGGTAATTGATGCTGGCGTCCACCGGACACGGACAGTCGCCTGTCCAATGTTACGTGTAAATAATTCATCCCGCGCGTATCGACATATCTACAGCAGCTTCATTCAAAGCTCATCATCTTCATCGTCAAACAAAATACGTGCAGCAGCACCGTCGGGATCATCAAACTGGCCGCTTTTCAATGCCCAGATAAAACCGGCAAGACCGAGACCACCGAGCACGAGTGCTGCGGGAATAAGCAGAAGAAGAATATTCATAAACCCATACCTCTGCCAGCCGTATAGCGCAGACGCAAGGCGTTCAGGGTAACTATCACCGACGATGTAGACATCGCTACAGCCGCCATCAAGGGCGAGGCCAGGCCAGCCATGGCTATCGGTATGGCAATTAGATTATAGGTGAGCGCCAATGCAAAATTCTGCTTTATCAAACCTTGTGCCTGCCCGGCAACGCGCCAGGCGAAGGCTGCGGGTGCCAGATGACGCCCAAGAAAAATCGTGTCGGCCGCCGAGCGCCCGATGTCGGATGCACTTGCCGGGGCCATGGATGCGTGGGCTGCCGCCAGAGCTGGTGCATCATTGATGCCATCACCGATCATCAACACCCTTAAGCCAGAGTTTTCCATGTTCTTGATGAAGTCAACTTTGTCTGCCGGAGACGCTTCGGCAACAAAATCATCAAGACTTAACGCACTTGCCACCGCCGCAACCGATGAGGGCCGGTCTCCTGATAACAGGGTGATGTTCAAACCCTTGTTTCTCCAGCTTTCAATCACTGTTTTGGCATCGTCGCGCAATTGATCAACAAAGGTCAGGGCTACAGGTTTGTTATCGCCGATTT
Organism: uncultured Hyphomicrobiales bacterium; assembly: GCA_964549055.1. Taxonomy (GTDB): domain Bacteria; phylum Pseudomonadota; class Alphaproteobacteria; order Rhizobiales; family JAJFHR01; genus JAJFHR01. Next base: position 9,433 of record CAZJUF010000075.1, read on the forward strand.
TAACCCATAAATGGCTGGCGGTCAGGGTCAAATCTTCCGCCGTGTCATTTTTGACGCCGCACCAGGCCCGGCTGCCCATGCGAACCGTTTCTCCCCGGCATTGGCCTTCAAGGCCTTGTCCTGGATATTCCTGTATTGTATCGCAAGGAATTACCGTAATATTTCGGGTAGCGGCAGCTCTTGTCACTGCACGTGACAAAGGATGAGTGCTGTTGCCGGCAAGTCCGGCGGCAACGCCAAACAGATCGGCTGGAATTTTGTCAATTTCCTGCAACATCAGCTTGCCGGTGGTCACCGTACCGGTTTTATCGAGCACAATATTGTCTATCTGGGCAAGCTTTTCCAACGCCGCCCCGTCCTTGACCAGAACACCTCTGGAAAACAAAACGCCGTTGGCGACGACCTGAACCACCGGGACCGCCAGTCCTAACGCGCACGGGCAGGTAATAATCAAAACCGAAATTGCCACCAGGAGAGATTGTTGCCAATCTCCCTGAGTGACCCACAGCCAGCCAAAAAACGTGAGCAAAGCTGTGATATGAACAAACGGCGCATAGATTGCAGCCAACCGGTCGGCAATGCGCACGTAGTGTGACTTGTGCTGCTCGGCAGCCTCCATCAAAGCGATAACGCTGGCCAGAAAGCTGTCCTTGCCAACGGCGGTTACCTCAATAATCAAGGGGGCTGTCAGGTTCATGACACCTGATTGTACAAAATCATTCTGCTTGATTAATTCGGGCAGACTTTCGCCGGTAATCAAAGAGCGGTCCAACTCACTTGTGCCGGTAATCACCCGCCCATCGACCGGCACGATTGCGCCCGGCAAGACCACAACTTTCATCCCCACAACAAGAGCGGATACCGGTATTGTTGCGCGCTCTCCATCCCCGTCTTCGATCAGTGCTGTTTTGGGAGCGAGCTTGAGCAGCTGCGTGGCGGAGTTCTGTGCCCGGGTGCGCATCATGTGATCGAGGTAGCGGCCGACAAGCAGGAAAAACAACAAGGTCACGGCGGCATCAAAATATACCTGCTC
>CAZJUF010000076.1:0-10405 GCA_964549055.1 uncultured Hyphomicrobiales bacterium
CGAAGCAGGCGAAAATCCATTTGATACTTTTTACATATCAAAAACATATGTCAATAGTCATATAACGAATGAATAAATTGAGCTAAAAACAGCATGTCAGTATTTCAACAAGGGGAAACACCGTGGGTAATAATAATTTTTTCAACTTAAATACGCTGGAAGGTGGCATTGACCGGAATTTGGCACCGGGCATTGACACGTCGATTTTTGTCGGCGATCAGGCGATGGTTTCTGTTGTTCGGTTTGAGCCCGGATCGGTAGGTAAAATACACAGCCATCCAGAGGAACAATGGGGTATTTGCCAGTCTGGCCACGGAATTCGAATTCAAGATGGTGTGCGTGTTGCGGTAACAGCGGGTGATTTCTGGCTAACGCCGGGTGGTATAAAACACGGTATGGAAGCCGGCGATGAAGGCATGATGGTGGTCGATGTTTTTGCCCCGCCAAGAACGTCTTACAAAACTGCAGGCAGCGGGTTTTCCGGGGCAGAAGAATGACAGCTCCCGTTTGCAACACCGCTTTGAGCAACTGGGTGATATAGGTGTGAATTATGGGGGGTGAATTCGGCAAGACTGTTCATACTTTTGAGATTGACGGCACCACATTGAACGTTGCTGCAATCCAGCGCGGCGGTTCGCCAGCGCCGATCGTGTTTTTACACGGGTTTGGCTCAACGAAAGAAGACTATGCCGATATTGTGCGTTACCCGGTTTTCAATGACAGACCATTTCTGGCTTATGACGCTCCGGGCTGTGGTGAAACCGTTTGTACCGATCTTTCGAAAATCTCCATTCCGTTTTTGGTCAAAACAGCATTGGCGATGCTTGATCTTGCAGAAATTGAAAAATTCCACCTGGTTGGACACTCGATGGGGGGTCTCACGGCACTAATGCTCGCCAATGCCCATCCTGAAAGGGTCCTGAGTTTTACCGACATCGAAGGCAATATCTCGCCGGAAGATTGTTTTCTGAGCCGCCAGATTGTTGAGCATGCCAACGCCAATCCAAAAGAATTTCTTGATGCGTTTATTCAGCGAACCAGCCAACTGCCCGCCTATGCTTCAGCGCTTTATGCGGCAAGCCTGCGCCACAAGGTGCGTGAAGGCGCTGTGCAAGGAATATTTTCCTCCATGGTCGAGCTGTCAGACAACGGTGATCTGATGCAGAAGTTCCTCAAATTGCCGTGTCCGAAAATGTTCATGTATGGCGCTCAAAATGATAGGCTGAGCTATCTCGATGACATTGAAACCAACGGTGTGCGCCTGTCAAAAATTCCCAATTGCGGTCATTTCCCGATGTATTCCAATCCGGTTGTGATGTGGCATGAAATCGCTACATTTCTGGATAGTTAGGCAAGTTGGAAATCTGTACATGGGTCGAGATCTGTTTTAACAGATATTCTGGTCCGCTTCGCGCCGGTAAATCACCCCCTGTTTTCAATACTCAAAGTGGCAGAATTGCCTCAAGTGTGTCTCTGGTAGCTTCAGTGAAATGCATGGTCTGCCAGCCAAAGGCCTTTGCTGCGATAATGTTTTCTGTGAGGTCATCGATGAACAGGATTTCGTTGGCGTCAACCTTCAAAGTGGATGTGACGGTTCTGAAATATTCTGTGTCCGGCTTGGCAACGCCCATGCGGCCAGAGGAAAAAATGTGTTCGACCCGGTTGCCAAATCCCAGTTGATTTTCAATGTAGGTTGTGCGGCGGGTGTCATTGTTGGTGGCTAAAACCTGACGCAAACTCGTTTGTGCGATGCGATCCATCAGGCCAAGTGTCATCGGGTCGAGGCGGGCATCGTTTTTAAACCAATACTCCAGCAGGGCATCGGGGCCGGGCGAATAGCCAACCAATTTTGACCAGGCATTTACCCGGTCGTGAAGGTCTTGCCTGCCGGTGAGAATTAAATCGAAATCCTGGCCAAAAATAAAATCCTCAAAAACCGCTCTTGATTGCCCGATGTCGGCTTCAAAATCGTCAGCCCAGGGGAAGCGGCCATCGGCAATATTTCGAGTGAGAACATCGTCAAAATCCCAGGCGATGACTTTGATATCTGTCATAGGTTATGTGTTCCGGTTTGTTTTGGTCCTGCATCAATGCCATCCGATAGGTACCTGATTCAAGTTATGATTTATAGATGGTGCTGACGAAAATATTACTGGTAATTCAACCGGTTCTCAGTCATCTATATGGCTTCGAAAATCAAGAACAGACTCAGGAAGCCTTAATGATTGAGCAGCTTACTCTACTTGGCGTGTTATTTGCTGGCGTATTGAGTTTTCTGTCACCGTGTGTGCTGCCGCTGGTGCCGCCTTATTTGTGTTTCCTTACCGGTACCTCGCTGGAACAGTTGGAAAACGGGGACGAGGAAGACCCGGCCCTGTCGCGCCGCGTAATGCTGTCGTCGGGCCTGTTTGTGATGGGGTTTACCACTATTTTTGTCATGCTGGGGGCGAGTGCCAGTTTTGTCGGCCAGTTCATCTTGTCCAATGCTGAATTTCTTTCCAAGGTTGCCGGGGTGATTGTCATTGGATTTGGCCTGCATTTTCTTGGTGTTTTTAAACTTGCTCTGGTTAATAAGGAAGTGCGCTACCACCATGATAAAAAGCCGCCGGGAATTCTTGGTGCCTATCTGGTTGGGGTGGCCTTCGCTTTTGGCTGGACGCCGTGTATCGGACCTGTCCTGGCGGTGGTTCTGGCGGTTGCCAGTACCCAGGATACGCTGGCCCAGGGCGCCGGGCTGCTGATGGTCTATTCCTTAGGGCTTGGCATCCCCTTTATGCTGGCCTCATTAGGCGTAAAGCCTCTTTTGCGTTTTATGGCGCGCTTTCGTCAGCATATCGGCAAAGTGGAGAAAGTCATGGGTGGCGTGATGGTCATTGTCGGCGTTATGTTCATCAATGGCAGTTTTACCACCATGTCATACTGGTTTTTGGAAACCTTCCCCGGCCTTGCAACAATCGGCTAAAGTGATCAAACCGCTTTTGGGAATCACTTTTCAGGCTTTCGGGAAAATTAAATGACAATCTTTGATATTGCCGCTGTTTTGCTGGGGCTGTCTGCGGTCTTTGGCTTTCTCAACCATCGCTTCTTGCACCTGCCCCATACCATCGGCCTGGTTGTTATGGCGCTGGCGTCTTCCGGGGTTGTGGTGCTGATTGACCTGGCCTTTCCAGCACTTGGCATAGCGCCAACGGCAACAGCTGTATTGTCACAGATAGATTTTACCCAGACTGTTATGAACGGTATGTTGTCGGTGCTGCTGTTTGCCGGTGCGGTGCATGTGAATTTTGATGAACTGGCGTCAAAAAAATGGGTAATAGGATTGCTCGCAACCGTCGGGCTTTTGATGTCGACGGGCCTTGTGGCGCTGGCAATGTGGTTGATTTTCTCCCTGTTTGGTGTGCCCATTCCTTTTGTCTGGGCGCTGGTTCTGGGGGCGCTTATTTCGCCAACCGACCCGGTGGCGGTTCTGGGCATATTAAAAACGGTTCCCATACCGGCGTCTTTAAAGGCCAAGATTGCGGGCGAAAGCCTGTTTAATGACGGTGTCGGAGTGGTGGTTTTTACCGTTATTTTAGCCGTGGCAGCCGGTGGCGAGAGCGTCGGTGTTGGTGAAGTGGCGAAGTTGTTTTTCCTCGAAGCTGGCGGCGGTGCCTTGCTGGGGATGGCTACCGGCTACATTGCCTATCTCGCCATGCGCAGCATCGATGAGCATAATCTTGAAGTTCTGATCACTCTTGCGCTTGTGTTAGGCACCTATTCGATCGCCCTTCATCTGGAAATTAGCGGGCCTTTGGCCGTGGTCATTGCCGGATTGTTCATCGGCAATCATGGTGCGCGCTTTGCCATGAGCGAAAAAACCCGTACCCATGTTTTTCAGTTCTGGGAGATAAGCGACGAGATATTCAATTCGGTTTTGTTTTTGCTGATTGGCCTTGAGGTTTTGGTGGTGAGCTTCCGTCCCGATCTCGTTGGCATCGCTCTGCTGGCCATACCGATAGTACTGGTTGCACGCTGGATCAGCGTTGGCATACCGATTAGCGCTTTAAAATTTGGCGGGCAGTTCAGTGAGGGTGCCATCACAATTTTAACCTGGGGTGGTTTGCGAGGTGGTATTTCCGTAGCCCTTGCCCTGTCACTGCCGGACAATCAATACAAAGCGCCGATCTTGACTGTCACTTACGCGGTTGTGGTGTTTTCCATCATCTTTCAGGGTCTGACCATGAAGGCGGTAGTGGCGCGATTTATCAAGAAAAACGATTAACCGCCACTGAAGCGGTTGTCCTCGTCATAACGGTAGGGCGTGTCCTGCATTTCAAGATGCAGAGCGGTGCCGGTGTAGGGATGGGCGCGGGCGACGTCTTCGTTGAGAGTGTGGCCTAACCCGGGTTCTTTCGACGGAATGACAAAGCCGTCCTGCCATTTAATCGGGGTTTCGAGCAACTCGGCATGAAAGCCACCAAAGGTCTGAATGCTTTCCAGTATGAGGAAATTTGGTATGCACGCGGCCAGTTGAATATTGGCGGCAGCTTCAATGGGGCCGCAATAAAGGTGCGGTGCCATTTGCGCATAAAAGGCTTCGGCCATGCCGGCAATTTTTTTGGCTTCCAGCAATCCACCAACACGGCCTAATGCCGGTTGCAGAATTGAAGCTGCGCCGGTTTTAAGCACACGGGCAAATTCATATTTTGTCGTCAGACGTTCGCCGGTGGCGATGGGTATTTTGCAACTGGCGGCAACGCGAGCCATTTCTTCGGGCATTTCAGGTGGCACCGGTTCTTCAAACCACAGGGGTTCGTAAGCCTCGATGCGCTGGCCCATGCGGATGGCACCTGAAGGGGTAAACTGGCCATGGGTGCCAAACAGAATATCGGCGCGGGTGCCGATGGCGGCGCGGATTTCCCGGCAAAAGACCTCAGCCCTGTCGAGATCAACCATAGCTGGTTGATGCGGATCATAAATCGTGTAGGCCCCGGCGGGGTCGAACTTTATGGCAGTAAAACCCTGGTCGACATATTCTAAAGCACGCTGGGCAGACAGGGTTGCGCTGTTGTAAAAGTCCGCCGCGTCTTGAGTTGTGTCGGGATACAGATAGGTGTAAGAGCGCAGTTTTTCATGCACCTGCCCGCCCATAAGTTCATAGACCGGCTTGTCGAGAGATTTGCCGATAATGTCCCAGCAGGCCATTTCGATGGCGCTGAAGGCCCCCATGACAGTGGGGTCAGGGCGCTGGGAAAAGCCGGATGAATGAAAGCGGCGAAACAGTTTTTCTATGGCAAACGGGCTCATGCCAGCGACATGGCGGGCGAACAGGTCTTCAATAACCGCCACCATGGCATCAGGGCCAACGCTGGCAGCATAGGCTTCACCGTAGCCGATAATATTGTCGTCAGTGACCAGTTTGACAAAGATGAAGTAGCGGCCACCAAAGCCCGGTGGCGGGTTGCCAACCACGAAAACCTCGAGATCAGTTAGCTTCATCTCATCCGCTCTTTCCTAAAACACGATAATATTGCGCAAGGCTTCACCACGCTTGACGGCTGCGATGGCTTCGTTGATTTCTTCCAGCGGATAGCGCTGAGTTATGAGTTCATCAAGTTTAAGCTTGCCCGCCTTGTACATTGCAACAAGATCGGGAATATCGACGTGGATGTTGGAAGCGCCCATTTTCGACCCGATTATGGATATGCAGTCATTGGCGATTGTACCGGGGTCTATCTCGGACATGACGCCGGTGGCGGGCATGCCCACCAGAATGATCTTGCCGCCAGGAGCGACAAGTGCCGGTGCCTGATCAAACGCCTGTTTAGCGCCTACCGTCACAAAAACATAATCGGCACCATAACCATTGGTGAGGTCTTTGACGGCTTGAGTGATATTATCTGATTTGGCATCCAGCCCGTGGGTTGCCCCGAACAGTTTTGCGGCCTCAATTTTTGTATCGGACACATCAATGGCGATAATCGTGGTTGCACCGGAGATGGCCGCTCCCTGCACCGTGTTCAGACCCACGCCGCCGGTGCCAATGATGGCAACGCTTGCGCCCGGTCTGACTTTGGCTGAATTAGTCACCGCGCCAAATCCGGTAATGACGCCGCAGGCCAAAAGACAGGCGACATCAAATGAGATGTCTTTGGCAATAGTCACCACTTGTGATGCTTCCACCACCACAAATTCGGCAAAGGCAGCGGTGCGGAGCCCGTGGACAATGGGTGAGCCATCAGATGCTGTCAGCGGGGTTTTTTCATCAAGCGCGAAGGTTTCAAGGCACGCGCCGTGATAGCCTTGCGCACAACATGAACATTGACCGCAGGATCGCACCAGGCTCACCACTACATGATCGCCCGGCTGGACGTTGCGCACGCCCTCGCCGGTGGCCTCGACAACGCCGGATGCCTCATGGCCGTAGACGGCAGGCAGGTGGCCACCCCAACCACCCTCGGCAAAAAGAATATCACTGTGGCAGATGGCGCAAGCAGCCAACCTGACCTTCACTTCGCCAACGTTGGGTTCAGCAATGGTCACATCTTCGATAACGAGAGGATGTGCGAATTGGCGACAGACCGCAGCTTTCATGAGCTGTACTTTCTAGTAAAAAGGATCGATGACCTTTTTTTCCGTGAGTGACATTATCAGTGCATCGAGATCGGCTGAGGATGTTTGCTCAAAAGCTGCGGCAAGCATTTTTGTGTCGAAATGATCGCGGGCCAAAATCCATTCGACCATGGGCTGGGCGTCGGCGGCGATGTTGTGATCTTCGCTGGACGTTGTAAGGCGCCAGTCGGAACCACGGCGTTTCAGCTTTGCACCCAGGCCGAGCACGCGAAAACGTTTGAGCGGTTCGGGGCCGGGGAAACTGATATTGGACAATCCCTCAAAGGCAAAGACGCGTTGTTCGCGGCGAAACTGGGCGGCCAATGTGGGCTCTTGCAGCACTTCTGTGAGCTTGTCAGTTACTTGTTTTACCAAAGCGTCATGAGCTTGTTCCAGATTATAGGCGGGCATTGCCTGTCGCATAATCGGAATATCACTGAGTGAGGATGTCAGCCAGTTGATAACATCAAGGCCGCACGGCTGGGTGGTGCCGAAAGACAAATGCAGGCAGGCTTGCGTCGAGGCCAGGGCATCATGATAGACCCCTTTGGGCAGATAGAGCATGTCACCCGGTTTCATCTCGATTTCCATCAACAACTCGCCTTTGTCCTTTTCGAGAAACTCAGGCGAATGGCTGGGGTTGTCAAAGCCGGCGCGCTCCAGCGGATTTTCAAAACGCCCTTTGTAAATGCGCCAGGTTTTGGTGCCCTCAATGTGGAGAGCAAATACGTCCATGGAATCAAAATGGCTGTCAAAGGCCTTGCGCTGCTGGCGTGAACAATAGGCATTGCACGAGACGCGAAAACCGGTGGCCATCTGAATAGCCTCGGTGGCTGCACGTACGCCGGGGTTCATGGTTTCCATCAAATCAAGCACAACGGTTGTGCCTTGTTCAAACAACTGGGCTACCTTGTTCGGTTGCGGGCGCATGGAGCCCAGGCGATCGCGGTTGGCCACTTTTTCGCAAAAACTTTGTGGTTGAACGGTCTTGGCGTCGATAACAATTTTCAGGTTCTTGTCAGACCAGTTGGTGACCATCTGCAGGAGGTCGTTGATATGGTCCCAGGAACAGATGCCGGCAATTTTTTCAGCGTTCCCTGGAATGTACAGCGCTTTTTTGTCGTAATATTCCTCGAAGAACTGTTCCGGTGTGATCGGAGCCATTAACTGGCGGAAAGTAGTAAGGGGTTCGCTCATATTTTGTCCTTTGTTTTCGCTCCCGGCCGTATCGTCGCATTCGCGACTGGCCTGCGCGGGCGCGCCACATTAGTGGCGGCTCGCAGTTTGCTCGCTGCTAGAGACATTGTTTTGAGTTTAGTGTCACCGGCATCGTTTTCGTATCGCAACGGTTTTACCTTTCGTCGCGGCCCAGTTCAATAACCTCGCCATGCGGTGTGGCCCGGGCGGCTCGGTCCCAGGCGCATTTTCTTGTTGTGAGTTGGTCCAGTGATATCTGTGTTTTGGCTGCCACCAGTTGCTCCAGCGCGCTGAGCCAGTATTCATAGTAGCGCTCGCCGGTGGCATCGGGGCGTTCATCTGCGGCAATCAGGGTGCCGATTGTTTCGGTCCATTGCGTCCAGGTAAACAGCCCTGATGTGTTCAGTGACACGGCCATGGCAAAGGCCTGGGCTTCCCATGGTTCGCGAAATACCGGCCCGTCATTGTCACGCGGCTGGCCCGGAAAGCGGATTTGATTTTTTGGAATGCTGGCGTCAGGCTGGTTCAAGATAGGACTCCCACATGTCGACATAAACACATGAACCGCTGGTATTATCACTGCCCCACAGCTCAGTTGCTTCAAAACGCACACTGTAACAATATTGCGGATTTTCACCGAGAAATTGCGCATTGCTGTCAGGAAAAACAAAGGCGCCATTGGTGGCGGCAATGACCCCGGTTTTTCCGCGCGCATAGGCGGGCAGGCGAGTGTGGGTTTTGGGATTAAGATTGCGGGCGCGGATTTTATCGCCGACGGCAAATTGTGCGCTGGCAGATATGTGTCGATCACACGCCCCGCCAGCTTTCAGAACCTCATCCACCTTATCGGCACGCAGAAGGTTTTTAACCGGCCGGGTTTTTTGTAACCTACCGGTTTCAAGCTCGCCTTCTAAAAGCAGGCCTCTTTCGCGCATTAAAACTTCGAGACCATAGAGCCACACCTGATAGTAGCTGGCGTTTATATAGTCAGCCGGATGGCGATTTTCGCGTGCAAAACGCCCGGCATCGATGTTCCATTCCCCCGTGGCACCCATGGCAAGCGTGCAGGCAAACACCCGCTTTTCCCATTCGGCATGGAAAACCGGTTCGTTTTGCTCGGGATTTATCGGCCCCAGCCCGTGTTTGCCACCGAGATCCTGACCACCGTTCATGAGGTTGCCTCCAGCGCCAGACCGGTGCCGATCATCGAATTCCTGGTGACCAGATCGGCCAGTTGTTGTTCGCTGAGATGTTCGGTGTTTTTGGGGCGCATTGGCAATATGAGATAGCGCAGTTCGGCGGTTGAATCCCACACTCTGATTTCTGTGTCATCGTTGAGTGTCACACCAAATTCAGCCAATACAGCGCGCGGCTCGGAAACTGCACGGGCACGGTATGGGGCCGCCTTGTACCACACCGGTGGCAGGCCGAGAACCGGCCACGGATAACAGGAACACAATGTGCACACGACCATGTTATGAATGGTATCGGTGTTTTCCTTGACCTGCATGTGTTCGCCCTGACGGCCTTCAAAGCCGAATTCCTTGATGCAGGTGGTGGCGTCTTCAAGCAATCTTTGCCTGAACGCATCATCACACCAGGCGCGCGCCACAACTCTGGCACCATTGCGCGGGCCGACCTTGTTTTCATAAATATCTATCAACTGATCAAGGGCGTCTGGATCGACATAGTTTTTTTCAACCAGCAGCGATTCCAGCGCCTTGACGCGCAGAACAGTCTCGCTCAAGGCTGAGCCTTCATCTTCATCGTGTCCGTCATGGGGCATTTGGCAACCTTTGGAAATTAAGACGTGGTGCGCGATTAATTATGTTCTAGTCTAAACAGAATTGATGGTTTTGAAAAAGGAAAATAAAATGGCAACCAATGCCTTTGCAAATGTAAAAGCCTGTGTGTTTGACGCTTATGGCACCATGTTTGATGTGCACAGCCCCAGTGCACAGGCCGCCGGTGGACTTGATGGCAAGGCCGGTGATGTCTCCAAATTATGGCGGCAAAAACAGCTGGAATATACCTGGTTGCGCTCTTTAATGGGAGCTTACGTGGATTTTTGGCAGGTCACCGGCGATGCACTGGAAGTCGCCCTCAAGGCATTCGACCTTTATGATGACGCGTTGCACAAGGAATTAATGGACCTCTATTTGACCCTTGCTGCGTATCCGGACGTAAAACCCACACTGGAAATATTGCAGGCCAACGGCCTCAAGACCGGTATCCTGTCCAACGGCAGTCCTGACATGTTAGCGGCGGCAGTATCCTCCGCAGGTCTGAGTGACCTTCTCGACAACGTCATATCGGTGGATCAGCTTGGCATCTACAAGCCTGATCAGCGGGTCTACCAGATGGTGCTCAATCAAATGAATGTGACAGCCGATGAAGTCTGTTTTGTCTCCACCAATACCTGGGATGGTAATGCCGCCGCTTATTTTGGTTTCAATGTGTCATGGATGAACCGCTTTGGCATGGGGCAGGAAAAACTGCCGGGAGAGTTCAAGGCCATCATCAAGGGGTTGGATGAACTGCCCGGAGTTTTGGGGCTTTGAGTTAGTGAATTTAGAAGTTTACTTGTTGATCGGTTTTGCCTTTCTCCTCGGGGGCA
>CAZJUF010000077.1:0-7909 GCA_964549055.1 uncultured Hyphomicrobiales bacterium
GACGAAAAAAATGAGTTTGTAACCAGTTAAAAACAACGTGTTTTAGAGAAAGATTAGACAATCAGAACCAGCCGCACTGTCCCGGCCTTGAGCCGGGACGGTGCGGAAATGGGGTTAGCTGTTTCGGCTATTGCTTTATCCGGTTAGGCTTTAGTTATCCAGGAAACTCCGAAGCTTGCGACTGCGCGAGGGGTGTTTGAGTTTGCGCAGGGCTTTGGCTTCGATCTGGCGAATACGTTCGCGGGTAACCGAGAACTGCTGGCCGACTTCTTCCAGAGTATGATCCGTATTCATACCAATGCCAAAACGCATGCGCAGCACGCGTTCTTCACGTGGCGTCAATGAGGCCAGCACCCGTGTGGTGGTTTCACGCAAATTCGATTGAATAGCGGCATCAATCGGCAAGATTGCGTTCTTGTCCTCGATGAAATCGCCGAGATGTGAATCTTCCTCATCGCCAATCGGCGTTTCCAGAGATATCGGCTCTTTGGCAATCTTGAGCACCTTGCGCACTTTTTCCAGTGGCATGGCAAGCTTGTTGGAAAGCTCTTCCGGGGTTGGTTCACGACCGATTTCATGCAACATCTGGCGCGAGGTACGCACCAGCTTGTTGATGGTCTCAATCATATGCACTGGAATACGAATGGTGCGCGCCTGGTCAGCAATAGAGCGCGTAATCGCCTGACGGATCCACCAGGTGGCATAGGTTGAAAACTTGTAGCCACGGCGATATTCAAACTTGTCCACCGCCTTCATCAGGCCAATATTGCCTTCCTGAATGAGATCGAGAAATTGCAATCCGCGGTTGGTATATTTCTTGGCAATGGAGATCACCAGACGCAAATTGGCTTCAACCATTTCCTTCTTTGCGCGGCGGGCTTCACGTTCACCTTTTTGCACCATATGGGTGATGCGGCGAAATTCGCTGATTTCCAGACCGGTTTCAGTGGCCAGCGCAAAGATTTCAGACCGAATGTCACCAACCGGTCCAACCTCTTGCTGAGCAAAGGCTTTCCAGCCCTTGGCCTTGAGAACGCCAACGTCTTCAAGCCAGTTGGGATTAAGTTCGTTGCTCTGGTATTCTTTAAGGAAGTTCTCGCGTTTGACACCCTGACTTTCAGCCAGACGCATCAAGCGGCCTTCAAAACTCATCAAGCGTTTGTTGATTTCATAAAGTTGTTCAACCAGCGCTTCAATGCGCGCATTGTTCAAGGAAAGACCCTTGACGTCCTCTTCAATTTCCTCGCGCAGCTTTTTGTAACGCCGTTCCTGGCTCGTACTCAGGCCTTCGTTTTTCAGCTTGTTTTCAACGCGGGTGTCCTGAAGCTTGCGCAGTTTTTTATAGTTGGACGCAATCTTGTCAAAGACCTCAACCACCTTGGGCTTGAGTTCAGCCTCCATCGCCGCCAGCGACATCGAGTTGTCGGCTTCATCATCTTCATCATCGTCCTCGTCACCATTTTCATTTGATTTAGAGGCTTCATCTGAATTGTTTTTGTTGGCTTCCAGCTTTTTCTTCAACGCCGGGTTATTCATGCCGCCGCCAAGTGCGGCTACGGTTGCACCGGGACCATGCGCCGGTGGCTTGGTGATGATACCGGCTTCGGCATTACGTGCTGCCAATGCAGCCGCCTCGGTAACCTGCTGGCCCAACAGCGCCTGAGCCGCTTTTGCTTCGGGTCCGGCGTAGGTGGCATCAAGGTCGATGATATCACGCAGTAAAATGGTTCCGTCGTTCAGTTCGTCGCGCCAGATAATAATCGCCTGGAACGTCAAAGGGCTTTCGCACAACCCGGCAATCATCGCTTCGCGCCCGGCCTCGATGCGCTTGGCAATGGCAATTTCGCCTTCGCGCGACAGCAGCTCAACCGAGCCCATTTCGCGCAAATACATCCTTACCGGATCATCTGTTCTGTCAACTGTTTCGGAAGCGGGCTTTTCCACCTTGGCAGGCAGCTTGGCTGCGGGCGCTATTTGCCCGTTGGCCTGGTTTTCCTCAACTTCATCCTGCTCAATGACATTGATGCCCATCTCGGACAGCATAGACAGGGTATCTTCTATCTTTTCTGAAGAAACCTGATCCGAGGGCAAAACCTCATTGAGTTCATCATAGGTCACGTACCCGCGTTGTTTAGCGAGTTTTATAAGACCTTTAACTGCCTTGCCCGTCATATCAAGCAACGGCCCATCCTGGGTTTCGCTGCTCGCTTCTGCCTTTTTGTCTTTTTCGGCCGTTTTTGTCGCCATATTTCCAATAACTCCAAGACAGCGCCTGCTTTAGCGCAATCTGGATGGTGTTGATCAGGCCTGGATTATTCTAAATCGCGGGCCGCCAACACCATCGTGCAAAAATAGCTGAATGCCTCAGTTACAAGGACAATCAGCGTGTGTTCTCTACCTTTTTTAGGTCAGTTACGTTAAACTCACCTTAACCACGTACAACTATTTCGAGCTTATTTTCCAGCATCTGTTCCGCGGTCATCCTATGAACAGACCCGCGAATTAAATTTTGGAACTCACTCCATCGTCTCGAGCTTCAATGCCATCGGCACTGATTAGTTGACTGCGGATATCCGTCAGTCGCTTAAAATTCTCTTCACTGCTGTCCTGCACATAGGCCAGTTCAGCAACATTTAACTCCTTACGCAGCGAAAATGCCCTCACATGCAATTCGGCCGCCTGTCGCCAACCGCAAATAGCTTCTTCATCAGACGCCTGACCTTGAACAAACCGGTCACTTGCGTGCGTCAGTGCAGCGTCTAGCCGCTCCAGCAAAGAAACGCAGTTATGCTCTACCAATTGGGATTTCATATCCTGATTTTCAAGAGGCTGGCTGCCGGACGCGACATCTATTATCACAGACCGCATTTTGTCAAGCTCTGGTAGGGAAAATTCCAGGCTCGAAAACTCTTCCAAAACCTCGTCTAACATACCGGGATGATTAATTATTGTCATAAACAACAAGGCTTCGCGTGGCTCTATCTGCCAACCCTGCTGGTTACGGGCAAGCGTGCTCTTTTTTAGCGCTTCGGAAACTCCCGACGTCTGCCGTGCGGTTTTATAGCGCCCACCCTGCCAGTTTCCCGTTCTGGCACCTGCTCCAGACGGCCGGAATTGGCGATTTTTCCTGTTTGTTGCCCCTGCCGGCTGCCACAGTTTTTGCAAACGATCGCTCAAGGCTGCTTCATAATGATGGCGTACCTTCTGGTCTGTGATGCTTGTCGCAGCTTCCATAATCCGCCGCTCAAGAAGAGCGCGTTTTTCCGGCGTTTGCCAGGTGTCAATCTCGGCTTCACGTCGCCACAGCAGATTAATCAGCGGCAGGGCATCCTCCACCACCTGCTCAAAAGCATCGCGCCCCTGAGCCTTGATCAGATCATCGGGATCAAGACCATCGGGCAACAGGGCAAAACGCACAGATTGTCCCGGTGCCAGCATCGGCAAGGCCAGATCAATGGCGCGATAGGCTGCTTTCAACCCCGCCTTGTCACCATCAAAACAAAGAATTGGCTCCGGCGACATACGCCACAACAGGCGCAACTGGCTCTCGGTCAAGGCCGTTCCCAACGGTGCCACCGCATTATCAAACCCGGCCATACCGAGTGCGATAACATCCATATACCCTTCAACGGCTATGACTTTTCCCTGATCATATGCCGCCTGTCTGGCGCGCGAAATATTGTAGAGCACATGGCCTTTGTGAAACAGCGGCGTCTCAGGTGAATTGAGATATTTGGCTGGCTGGTCTTCAGACAGAGCGCGACCGCCAAAGGCGATCACCCGGCCCTTGACATCCATAATCGGAAACATCACCCGATTGCGAAACCGATCATAGGATACCGCAATATCGGCACCACCAATAATCATTCCAGCCTCGATCATTTCGTCAGCTGAGACACCTTTTGAATTAAGAAACTGCTTGAGGTCATAGCGCCCCGAAGGTGAATATCCCAACCCATAGGTCTGTTGAGTGGCACTTGTAACACCGCGTTCGTTTAAATAGCCGCGCGCCAATGCCCCGTTTTGCGATTGCAAGGCCTCAACAAAAAAGGTTTGTGCCAGTTCCATTACGTCCAAAAGCCCGGTGCGTTTTTTCTCCTGCTGTTCCACCTCGGCTGATCGTTCAGGCATCGCCACACCGGCCTCATGCGCCAGGCGCTCAACCGCCTCAGGAAAGCTCAATCCTTCCACTTCGGTCAGAAACGAAAAAATGTCCCCGTGCTTGCCAGAGGAAAAACAGTGATAAAATCCCTTTTGGTCATTGACGGTAAAGGACGGTGTCTTTTCGGAATTAAACGGTGACAGACCAACAAATTCGCGGCCGCGCTTCTGCAATTTGACGCGTCGGCCTATGACGTCTGAAACAGGCAGACGGGCACGAATCTCATCGAGAAGCGAGGGCGGAAATTTCATCGGTCTTATCGGGCTCTAATCTGATGGTGAAAAAAACTATCTTCCCGTCATTCCCGCCAAGGCGGGAATGACGGAAGGATTAGCTGTGATTATACACGCATCCAGATTTTAAGACAACGCCATCACCCGCGCAGGCCCACCAGTGCCACCGCGTAATTTTGGCGCACCAACTATGAGGGTTGCCCCTTTTACGGGCAACGCGTCGAGATTGGCAACACACTCAAGCCCCCAGCGGCCTTGCGGCAACCAGGCATAATGAGTGGCAAAATCTGCCGAAAAGCCATAATCAAGCGACAGTGTATCAACTGCCATGCCGACAGACTTTGTTTCTTCCAGCAACATTTTTGTCGCTTCGATGTGAAAGCCGGGAAAGTGCATTTTACCCTTGTCATCGGCATTTCTGAACTTGTCGCCACTGGTAAACTTGTCCCAGCCCGACATCATCGCCACACAGGCGCCATCCGCTATCGGACCGTTGGCAGAGACATAGGCTTTAATGTCGTCAGGTGTAACCTGCGCATCGGCGCTGGCTGCCGCTTTTTCACGAATATCAATAATTGCCAGTGGGCAGAACAGGTTTTCGACGGGGATTTCAGCAACTGAACTACCATCGGCAGAAAAATGCAAAGGTGCATCCATATGCGTGCCGGTATGCTCATTGATGGTATTGATGTTCAAATTAAATCCATCTTTCTTGAACTTATATACCTGCTCAACCGATACACCTGACTTGCCGAAATATGTCGGGAAATTTTCATGCAACTCGTGCGTCAAGTCTGACGGTTTGCCGTTTGAGATATTTATTTCCGCGGCAACTGCCGGAGTTGCCGCACTACCAACGGCTGCCGCAGCGGATGCCAGAGCCATACCTTTGAAAAAGTCACGCCGGTCAAGCATCTTGCCCTTGACGGCTTCCATTACGCAATGATCACACATAGTCCATCTCTCCCTTTAATTGTTATACTATTCAATCACAAACAATGATTATGGCAGAGAAGTTTCTAAGCTCAAAACCTATAAACGAACGAGTGCTGAACTTCTGGTTTGAGCAGCCTTCGACGATAATTCGACACATTGCCGCAAAGGTCTATACCCAGCCATGGAGTTACCCATTGAACAGACTGAGCTGATCGCTTTCGTGGTCAAGCACGCCTTCATGGCGCAATAGATATTCCTTTGTCGCCAGGCCTCCGCCAAAACCTGTAAGCGCGCCATTTGCACCGATGACGCGATGGCAGGGCAGAATGATCGGCAACGGGTTATTGCCATTCGCAGCACCCACCGCCCGACTGGCTTTGGGTCGTCCAAGCGCGGTTGCAAGCTGCCCGTAGGTTTGTGTCTCTCCAAACGGGATATCGGATAAATTCCGCCAGACACTGTTCTGAAAATCCGTGCCGGACAAGCAAAGCCGAAGATCAAACTGGCGCAAATCACCAGAAAAATAGGCGTCAAGCTGGCGTCGGACTTCAACAAACGGCGCATCCGAGAAACGCCAATCCGGGCGGGGGCCGAACGCCTTGCGACCAGTGGGGAAACTCAGGAAATGCAGCGCCTGCCCGTCTCCCGCAGCCAGCAGCGGTCCCACAGGGCTGTCGATATGCGTGTAGTATAGCCCGGTCATCGTTTTGGCCTGCGGACAGACGAAGGCGGACGCCCGTAGAGTTTCGAGAACACGGCATTGAACCGCCTCACGCTGCCAAAGCCCGCCTTGAATGCAATTTTGGTAATCGGGAGCGTTGTATCATCCAGCAATCGTTTCGCGCGTCCGATGCGAAGCGTTTGTGCGGTCTGAAGCGGAGATGCGCCAACATGGTCGGCAAAGAGCCGTGACAAATGCCTTGCCCCGACGCCCAGACGCTCCGCCAGTTCTGCCACGGATCCTGTGTCCAGTGCACCGCCTTCGATAAGCCCCAGAGCCCGTTCAACAGTGGTGCGGGTTCCGTTCCATGCAGCGCAGAAAGGAGCCGTTTCTGGGCGACAGCGCAGACAAGGGCGATACCCGGCCTGTTCTGCGGCAGCAGCACTCGGGTAGTAGCGAACATTCCTGGTCAGCGGATGTTTTACCGGGCAAACAGGGCGACAGTAAATCTTCGTCGTCCAAACAGCCGTGAAGAACTTCCCGTCAAAAGCCGGGTCCCGGCGCAGTCGCGCTTCATTGCAGGTTTCAAAGTCAAGCATGGAACCATGTTTAGCATCGCACCCCCTGTCATGCGAGGCTTCTCAGGTGATCAGTTCCGAAAATGACCAGTTTTTATCGGCCATCATTTGATTATGAGACCCGATCCTAGGCGGCCAGTAAAGAGTCAGCCTTGGATTGGGCCCGGGCTGCACGATGGCTGTCATTGAGCCCCTTGTGAGCACGCGCCACATATTTCCAGTTTTGTGCACTGCTGGGCTTGAGCGCGCAACGCTCATTGGCCAAAGCAAGTGCCAGATCAAACCGGCGAGCCCGCAACGATGCTTCAAGCAAAGTCCAGCCGATAATATCACGCTGGGCAAAACTGCCGCCAAGCCGATGGGTGTTATAGCGCGCGGGCAACAAACGATCGACACATTCACCATACTTACCTTGCGCAAACGCCTGAAGGGCTAGACAAAACGGAATGCCCATCTCGCGGCTCATCGCCACATTGGCGTCTGAGGCATGTTCAACATAACGCGCATTGGCATTGAGCAATTGTTCGGCAGCATCTTGTCGATTGTCTGATACAAACGCCATCATCGCATGCACATCATTAAACGCATAGAGCGTGTCACTGGCGCTCGTCTGCCATTTATCCGCCAGTTCCGACCAGCGATCCTCCACATCAACATCAAGCAGTTTCAGCCGCCATAACAAGGCTGCGGCATCAAGTTCTTCATACTTGTCGCCCGAGTGCCGCTGGGTTCGCAGATGGTTATCATAAATGTGAAGAACCGTATCCACCTGGCCTACATCCATATGAAACAGGGAGAGGTGCCACCACAGGTGATTGGCAAAATTGGAGTTGGCCCAATGGTTCTCATGATGCTTCATGAACGCGATACCGCCGGATTGACGCCCGCGCATTTCCATCACATGCGCCACCGCATGAACCGCATAGGGGTTATTGGGGCGCAGAGCCAAAGATTGCCGCCCCAGTTCCTCCGCATGCATGAAATCGCGGTTTTCCTCCAGCCCGAAGGAATAAAACCCCAGGACAAACTCATATCCCGGCACTGATTCATCCCAGATTGAAAACACCCGCGCCACACAATCACGCTGACCGACAACGTCACCCAGCAATACATCAGACAGATGCACCATTTGCAGCGCCAGCAAATCAAGCGGGTGGCGGGTAAGGGCTGCTTCCCAATGTTGAACAGCGCCATAAAAATCGCCATCGACCCAGGCGCGCACGGCTTGAATATGATCACGTTCGCGCTCGTTGGCGATAGGCCACAAGACTTCAGCCGCCTCAACGCTTTTCAGCAAAATCGAATAAATTCGCGTTTCCATATCATGCGTCAGCATGGC
>CAZJUF010000077.1:8009-10326 GCA_964549055.1 uncultured Hyphomicrobiales bacterium
GATCAATTTGACAAGAAAATTCTCGCCGCTTTGCAAAAAGACGGTCGCGCCAGCGTTGAGCGCGTTGCTGAACAAGTGGGATTATCGCCCACGCCAACACGCCGCCGCATCCGCCGATTAGAAGAAACAGGCGTTATTGCCGGTTATGCCGCCCGGATCGACCCGGCAGCCTGCGGGCTTGATCTTTCACTCTATGTTTTCGTCAAACTCGAAAGCCGCTATCGCTCCAACATAGAAAACTTTGAAACCGCCGTACAGAAGATGGCCGAAGTGGTCAGTTGCCACCTCATCACCGGCGCCCACGATTATCTGCTGGTCATGCACCTGGCCAGCATCAACGATTACAACCGCTACCTGCGCGAAGTCATCGCCGACATCCCCGGCATCATCGGCATAGAAACCAGCGTGGTTATTGGCGAGGTCAAGAACAACCGGGTGCTGGCATTATAGTGGCGAGGGGGTCTTAAAAAGTTGACACACATCAAATTTTAAGCTAAAATCTTCTAGATTTTAGCTTAAATCAAATAAATATTCCAAAAATTCATTGACTGTCAAGCTTTTATACCCAATATATATTGCATGAACGCATAACAGGATGAGCGTTCGCCCGCCAGAAATGGTCCTCACCCAAGAGTGGGATAATCAAGAGGTACCTGATTAAGACAAAGCCTCCGTTGATCGGGGGTTTTGTTATTTCTGACGCCGGATAGTCCTGTTATGCTTTGTATTAAAAGCAATAACAGAGAATTTCACTGGCTTTCTTACCTTGGGACGAGAGATCATTCCCTGCACATACGCGCTATTTACATAAAATTTCAACCGACCGCCTTTACCATTCTTCGTTACAGTAAAATAGACCGTATATTCAGAGCGGTTTCCCTGATCATCGATCGTATCAACAGTAAAAAAGCTGCCGTGATTTGTATGAAAACATTTCCTATTATCAATCCCACGTATTATGTTTGGCAAAGAAAATGAGAGTTTGTATCTGTTTAGATCAATGATCCTCGTTTCCCTGCTGTCCGAGTATGTCAACACGGCAGAAATTGATTCGTATGGCTTTGGGTTCCGTGTAAAACAGTGCAGAGAAAACAGCACTTCTATAGAGTATCTTTGTTCAGGCTTACCATCCTTTGCAGCAACCACAAAATCAAACTCGAATGGATGCAGGTGGGATAGGCTGTAAACCTTACCTTCAATTTTAAACGACTTCCAACGCAAGTTTTTTCGCAATTCATAAAAAGCAAATAGGCCAGCAGGTGTTGCCAAAGGTAAACCCATTGAACAACGCAATGTAAACAATAAACAATCTGGATAAAACATTCTTGCACCGCAAGGTTTATCCCCTCTCCCGCTGATTTAAATGGTATTAACCCCGCTTAAAGCTGTCCCTATTATTACAAATTTCTGGAAAAAGCGGTGGCCAAAAGGCCTACAATCCGCACATTGCCTGAGCGTAGCTAAAAAGCAATTACTTGAAGCGCAATGAAAAACATGCAGATTTAAATTACCTAGGCCAGTTTCCGTACAGGTACCCCGCACCATGACACGACAACGCATTTCGCAAGGCTCTCCGTTTGAGGAGAAAATCGGTTATTCACGCGCTATTGTGGATGGCAGATGGGTGTTTGTGGCGGGCACCACCGGCTTTGATTATGACACCATGGAAATCTCTGACGACGTTGCTGAACAAGCCGAACAATGCCTGAAAAACATCTGCTGGGCGCTTGATCAAGCGGGCAGCAGCATCGATGATGTGGTCAGGGTGCATTACATAGTGCCCGATGCGGATGATTTCGAACCCTGCTGGCCCATATTAAAGAAATACTTCAAATCAGCCCGCCCCGCCGCCACCATGTTTCAGGCAGGCCTTGCCGACAGTCGCATGAAAATTGAAATTGAAGTAACGGCCCTGAAACAGCGAGATTGAAGTCAGGCGTGTAGAGATTTAATGCGAAGGTTTTACGAAGGCCACCCTCTGGTCCCGGCTCAAGACCGGGACGGTGCGGCGAATGGGCGTTCATTGCGTATTTTTTACTCTTATTCTTAACCCCACGCCATCCCGGCCTTGAGCCGGGATCTATGGATCCCTATCGGCATATGCCCTGATAATATTTCAGCCCAGAAGCTCTTTGATGATGCGGCCGGCTTTGCCGAAGTCCATTTGACCGGCGTATTTTGCCTTCAGCGCGCCCATGGTACGGCCCATATCCTTAAGGCTTCCAGCACCAAGTTCAGTAACAATAGCCTGACAGGCTTGGGCGACGTCATCGTCGCTCAGCTGTTTGGGCATGAATTCCGAAATCACGTCAATTTC
>CAZJUF010000078.1:0-4205 GCA_964549055.1 uncultured Hyphomicrobiales bacterium
CAGTGGGTGAGCCTAAATCCAGTTCTTCAAACACCGCTGCCAGAGCATCGACCGCGCGGCTGCGCACGTCGAGAATGCGCGCTTCATCAACCGGTGAAAGGCCACCATCGGCTTCGAAATCGCGCTGGAGCACCAGAAATTCTTCCAGTTCCTCGCCATTGAACAGTGAAGCATTGAAGGAATTGTCATATTTTAGGATAGTGCCAAAGCCCGAGCAGATAAAATCCGAGCCCGAGATCAGATACGGTAAAATTTTGGCGCCAATGCGGATTTCTGATTCGGAACTACGCGCATCATTGCCCGACGCGCATTCGAGATCGAGCCACACGGCAAGCAGGTTTTCCGCCATCAACTCGCGCACGCCACCGGCTATGCTGGCGGCCAGCGGTGCACCATCAATGCCGCCGTTTTGAGTGCCTTGCGCGCCCATGGCCCTTTGCATGCACAAACACCGCGCTTCGAGATAAAGCAGTGATTTTTTTTCATGAAAGCCCATCAGCAATTCAGCCGCCGCCCCCGATGTGCAACGCATTTTTATGCCGCGTGACGCATAGGCGCTGGTCAGGAATGCCTTGGACCAGGGCGTGTCATCGCCATCAATAAAGGCTTTTTCGGTGCCGTAGACAGAAACGGTTTCGGCGTAAGATGAAAATCCCGCCATGCCGATTTGCAGCTCTTCGGCTTCTTCGCTCGAACACTGAAACAACGTGCCCCAGCGCCCGACAGCGGCTCCGACACAACAGGCAAGAGCATTGGACCAGGCATTGCGCGAAACCCGCATGGTGGTCTCGATTTCATCAAAGCCAAAGGCAACGGCGGTGGCGGCATCGGCGACCAGTTGCAACGGGTCGTCCTTGGCGTTGGTGACGTGACCCTGATTTCCCGGTGTTTTGCGCGCGCGCATTTTGGAATATGCAAAGGACAGCTCCATCGCCGTCAATTGGGCCACTACCTCGGCCAGTTTCGCCGGGGTGAGGCCGTGGGCGAGCTTTACCAGATCGGTGCGCGGCACGTTCATATCCACCAGCATGCGGGCAATTTCAGTGGCCGGCATCGCCATGGTCTCCACCACTGTGTCGACATCAAGGTGATGGCGGGCAATGAACATGTCAATCATATCGAAATCAGCGACAGCGACACCATCCATCACGACAATGCGCCCGTTCTCAACTTCAATGCCGGGCTGGGGGTCGTTAGCACCGTTCATCGCCGAAAACCCGTTTTCGGGATCATCAACAGCAAAATTATCCAGCCTTAAAGGCCGCTCGTCCCACTGGGAAAACCGTCGCCATCGATTTGGCTTGTGAGGTGTTGACTGGTCCATCGCGCATCCACGCTACTTTGTTTTTAGCAATAATGTGGTGTCAATGTTTCGCGTTCGTCAAGGGATTTATTTTGGTGCCGACAGTTCCGTTTCGGTGACTTTTACTAAATGCACCTAATTGCAGTCTGTCTACGGACTTTACCAAATTGCAGTAAACCGCCCAAGACTGATTGCCCCAAACCGCGTGCGACCCCCATCAATTATAATCGATATTGAGAATCTCATACGATTTGCCGCCGCCCGGGGTGGCTACTTCTACGCTGTCGCCGACGGATTTGCCGATGAGGGCGCGGGCTATGGGGGATCTTATTGAGATACGGCCTTTTTTTACGTCGGCTTCGAATTCGCCGACGATCTGGTATTTGAATTCTTCTTCGCTGTCTTCATCGACGACGACAATATCGGCACCGAATTTAACCGTGTCGCCCGATAGTTTGGAGACATCGATGACTTCGGCGCGGCCGAGGTGGTCTTCAAGTTCGGCGATGCGGGCTTCGTTGAGGCCCTGTTGTTCTTTAGCCGCATGATATTCGGCATTTTCCGACAAATCGCCATGCTTGCGCGCTTCGGCAATCGCTTTGATGATTGCCGGGCGTTCTATTGACTTAAGCAGCTTTACTTCTTCCTGGATGGCAATATGCCCGCCAATTGTCATGGGAACTTTATCGTTCAATTCTCAATACCTCGTCTTCAGATCACTGTTTTTGTTTCGTACAGCGAACAAATATCTTTTTTTCATAACACTCGAAAAATACCCAACTACAGTATCGCTCAGGATACTCTCGACCGCAACGGTCAATATAAAAACACTTAAGGATTATTTATATAGGATTGAAGTGGCGCAACTTCAAATGTTCCTGAACTATAAGCTTCAATTGCCCTCGTTGCTGCAATAGCTCCTGCCAGTGTGGTATAATACGGGATTTTATTCAAGAGCGCTGTTTGTCGTAAGGATCGGCTGTCCAATAAGGCTTGTGCACCTTCGGTTGTGTTGAAGACGAGTTGAATATCGCCGTTTTTGATGGCATCAACAATATGGGGTCGGCCTTCGAGCACTTTGTTGACCCTTTCGCACTCGATGCCGTTTTCAATCAAAAACCGCTGGGTGCCACCGGATGCGATAATGCTGAAGCCGATGTTTGCGAGTATTTTTACCGACGCCACAATCTGTTCTTTGTCACTGTCTTTCATCGAAACAAAGGCTGTGCCGGATTTGGGGACGCGCATGCCACCGCCCAACTGGCTTTTGGCAAAGGCCAGGGCATAATCACGATCAAGGCCCATAACTTCACCGGTGGAGCGCATTTCGGGGCCTAGAATTGTATCGACACCGGGAAAACGCGCAAACGGGAAGACGGCTTCTTTTACGGCGAAATAGTCTATTTTCGGCATTTTGAGGTTGAAGGAGGCAAGGCTTTCACCGGCCATTATGCGTGCGGCAATCTTGGCAATCGGAAGCCCCACAACTTTGGCGACAAACGGCACCGTGCGCGAGGCGCGGGGGTTAACCTCAAGAATATAGATTTGCCCGTCCTTGATGGCATATTGAACATTCATCAGGCCCTTGACGTTTAATGCCAGGGCCAGCGCATGTGTCTGCTGCTTCAGGATTTCGATGGTTTCATCGCTAATCGAATGCGGCGGCAAAGAACACGCACTGTCACCGGAGTGAATGCCGGCTTCTTCAATATGTTCCATGATGCCGCAAACGAATACGTCTTTGCCATCGGCAAGTGCATCGACGTCAATCTCGATGGCATTGCGCAGGTAGCTGTCGATCAGCACCGGACTTTTACCTGAAACAACAACCGCTTGAGTGATATAGCGCTCAAGCTGGGTGCTGTCATGGACGATTTCCATGGCGCGGCCGCCGAGCACATAAGACGGTCTGATGACAACCGGGTAGCCGATTTTTTCGGCTATTTCCTTAGCCTGTTCACCACTTGTGGCAATGCCATTGTTGGGTTGCAACAAGCCGAGTTCATCGATCAGGTCTTTGAAGCGGTCGCGATCTTCGGCCAGATCAATGGCATCGGGCGAGGTGCCCAATATGGGCACATTGGCATCCTCCAGCGCTTGCGCCAGTTTCAGCGGCGTTTGCCCACCAAATTGTACGATGACGCCCAACAGGGTACCGTTGGCACTTTCAGCGCGAACAATTTCGAGCACATCTTCCTCGGTCAGCGGTTCAAAATACAACCTGTCGGAAGTGTCATAATCGGTTGAGACCGTTTCCGGGTTGCAATTGATCATGATGCTCTCAATGCCGACGTCGGCAAGCGCGAAAGCTGCATGACAACAACAATAATCAAATTCGATACCCTGGCCGATACGGTTTGGTCCGCCACCCAGGATCATGACTTTGGTATTGTCTGAGGGGTGAACCTCGTTGCCATCGTCACCGGGTATTCCGACTTCGTAGGTTGAATACATATACGGCGTAGGGGCGGCAAATTCGGCGGCACAGGTGTCGATACGCTTGTAGACAGGGTGAACATTCAAGGCCGAGCGTTGTGCGGTTACATCGGCTTCAGGTTTCCCGATCAGCTTTGCCAGTCGTGCATCGCAAAAGCCCATGGCTTTTAACTCGCGGAAATTATGTTGATCACCGGGAAGACCGTGCTGGCGCACTTTTTCTTCCATCTGGACAATTTCCTCGATGCGCTCGATAAACCACGGGTCTATCTTGCACGAGGCATGAATTTGCTCGATTGACACCCCCAGCCGCAAAGCTTGCGCAATGACCAGCAGGCGGTCGGGTTTGGGTTCGGCCAATGCTGCACGCACGGCATTTTTGTCATCGCCTTGTCCCAGCCCGTTAATATCAACTTCATCAAGCCCGTCGAGGCCGGTTTCCATCGAGCGTAAGGCTTTTTGCAGG
>CAZJUF010000078.1:4305-10297 GCA_964549055.1 uncultured Hyphomicrobiales bacterium
AACTTCATCAAGCCCGTCGAGGCCGGTTTCCATCGAGCGTAAGGCTTTTTGCAGGCTTTCGTGGAAAGTCCTGCCAATGGCCATGGCTTCACCGACAGATTTCATCGAGGTGGTGAGGTAAGGCTTTGCGCCGGGGAATTTTTCAAAGGCAAAACGCGGGATTTTGGTGACGACATAATCAATCGTCGGCTCGAATGATGCCGGGGTTGCACCGCCGGTAATTTCATTGTCCAACTCATCGAGTGTATAGCCCACGGCCAGTTTAGCGGCAACTCTGGCGATGGGAAAGCCCGTGGCTTTTGACGCCAGTGCTGACGAGCGTGATACCCGAGGGTTCATCTCAATCACCACCAGACGGCCATCTTCAGGATTTACGGCAAATTGAACATTGGAGCCGCCGGTTTCAACACCGATTTCGCGTAAAACCGCAATCGATGCATTACGCATCACCTGATATTCTTTATCGCTTAAGGTAAGTGCCGGGGCGACGGTGATCGAATCACCGGTGTGAATGCCCATGGGGTCGATATTTTCAATCGAACAGATAATTATGCAATTATCCTGGACGTCGCGCACGACCTCCATTTCATATTCTTTCCAGCCCAGAACCGATTCTTCCACCAGCACTTCGGTAGTGGGAGAGGCATCAAGACCGCCTTCGACAATGTCAAAGAATTCCTGGCGGGTGTAGGCTATGCCACCGCCGGTGCCGCCAAGGGTAAACGACGGCCGGATGATGGCGGGAAGGCCAACCACAGCAAGCGCGTCGAACGCTGCCCCCAGCGCCTTGGCTTTATAGCGCTCCTTGCGCTCGGGCTCATTTGCCCGCCAGGCCGTGATGCAGGCATCCTGCAGTTTTTCACGTGCTTCATCGTTTAAATCATTGCGCGCGGCAATGGCGTCCAACTCGCGTTGGTGGCCAGCGCGTTCTTCCGTCTTGGTGGAGGATGCATTGGCCAGTCTTGATTTCGGCGTTTCCAGTCCGATTTTTGCCATTGCCTGACGGAACAGCTCACGGTCTTCCGCCTTGTCGATGGCTTCTGCCTTGGCACCGATCAGTTCAACATTAAACTCATCGAGAACCCCCAGGCGGCGCAGGGACAATGCGGTGTTGAGCGCTGTCTGCCCACCCATTGTCGGCAACAGGGCATCAGGTCTTTCCTTGGCTATAATCTTGGCAACAATTTCCGGCGTGATAGGCTCGATGTAGGTGGCATCGGCCAGATCGGGATCGGTCATGATGGTGGCCGGGTTCGAGTTTACCAGAACAATGCGATAGCCTTCTTCCTTCAGCGCTTTGCAGGCCTGGGTTCCTGAATAATCGAATTCGCAGGCCTGCCCGATCACAATTGGGCCGGCACCTATAATCATTATGCTGTTTATATCGTCGCGTTTGGGCATAGTTGAGGTTTCGCCTGGCCGGCAAATGCCAGCTGAATTTGGAGTTCGGAAATTATGGATAAAAAGCTGCAATCGGCTGGTTTCCTACACTATACAGCACAGGTTTTCCAGTGAGAAATCACCGTGAGCGTGATTTATCCCTGCGCAAACCGGAATGATTGCCAATTCCGGCTTAACCGCCTAAGTTTGTGAGGCGGGCTATAAAAGGAAAGATGCGATGATTGAAGGTATAATCCTCACCTGGTTTGTTCTGACCGCATTGTCGTTGATTTTTGTCGTTATTGACATTCCCAAAACGCCCGAATCAATTGTACTCAAATGGGCCTTTGTCATTCTGGTTATCTTTACCGGCCCGTTTGGTGCTTTTTTCTATGTTCTTGGCTGCCGCGAGCCTTTAAAGGGTACGCATGAGCAGTATGTGTCAGCCACCTGGCGTCAGGTACTTGGTTCAACCATGCATTGTGCCGCTGGCGATGGGGTTGGAATCATCGCTGGTGCGGTTATTGGCGCCGTTTTGCAACTGTCGCCGTGGAATGATTTTGCCCTGGAATATGCGCTTGGGTTCGGGTTTGGCTGGACCTTCTTTCAGGCCTACGCCATGCGCGATATGGTCGGTGGCTCCTATATCCTGTCGCTGAAAGAAACCTTTATCCCTGAGTTGGTGTCAATGAACCTGCTGATGACGGGCATGGTGCCGACCATGAAATACCTGCGGCCACGCATAGAAGGCGGCGAGGATCCCACCCAACCTGCCTTCTGGTTTGTGGTGTCCATGGCCATGATCGTTGGCTTCATACTGGCATACCCGATAAACTGGTGGCTGGTGGTCAACAATATGAAACACGGCATGTTGACAGTCCGCCCCGAGGCATCTGACCATGATGCCGCTGGAGGTAATTCGCCACATGAAGGTTCAGACCAACATGATGATGCCGGTGGTCATGATGAACACGGTGGCGGTGAAAGGCCAGGTATGGTCACCATCATTGTGGTGACGTTATTGACTTTCCTTGCCCTGATGGCCGGATTAAAACTTGCTGGCGGGTTTTTTGGCTAGCGGTTTGAATGAGACTTATGGTAGCCCTATGAGGCATTCAAGAACAAGGAATTCCCATGACAAGTTCAGCGCAAGATGTTGTTGCCAGGCTGCACCAGAGCTTTGATGAGAAACAACAGCACGAACAGCCTTATCGCCACTGGTTCCTGTCATCGTGCCTGCCTGAAACATTGCTCGACAACATTATTGCCCTGCCGCTGAAGGTTCCTGATCTGGGTGATGTGTCGGGAAAGCGCGAATTGCATAATTCGACGCGGACTTATTTTGATGTGGAAAATCAGGAAAAACACGACTGTTGTGCCGCTTTCGCCCAGGGTTTTCAGGACGAGCAGATAACCGGCAGAATTGAGCGGGAATTTGACATTGATCTTTCCGGCACATATTTGCGGATTGAATATGCCCAGGATACCGGCAAATTCTGGCTTGAGCCGCATTCTGATCTCGGGGTAAAATCTTTTACAATGCTGATTTATCTGTCGAAAGATCCCGGCCACGCGGAACTTGGAACAGATATTTATGATGCCGAAAAACGCCAAGTGGGACGCTCTCCGTTCACGCCCGGCGGGGCTTTGGTATTTGTACCGGCCAGTGACACTTTCCATGGCTTTGAGCCGCGCACTATTGAGGGTGTACGCAAGTCGATAATTGTAAATTATGTCACCAGTGAATGGCGCGCGCGCGAACAGCTGGCTTTTCCCGATAGCGCGATTTCCTAGAGCGGTGCCTTTTCTTTAAAAGGAGCGCCGGGTTGGTATTTGGACTGGCGGATTGTCAGCGAGGTTTTGATGACGTCGACATTGGGTGTGGCGGTCAGATCATGGATGATAAAGTCCTGAAACGACTGCAAATCCCTGGCGACGCATTTTAAAATAAAATCAACTTCGCCCGACAGCATATGGCATTCTCTGACAATCGGCCATGCACGCACTTTTTCTTCAAAGGCCAGCAGATCGGTTTCGGCCTGGGAGTGCAGGCCGACCATGGCAAAGGCTGTCACATCAAATCCCAACATTGCAGCATTCAAGGTGGCGCGGTAGCCGGTGATCATGCCAGCTTCTTCCAAAGCCCGCACCCGCCTTAAACACGGTGGCGGTGATACGCCAACGCGAATGGCCAGTTCCACATTGGTCATGCGACCGTTGCTTTGCAACTCAGCCAGTATCAGCCAGTCAATGTCATCAAGCTTTACCTTGACCATATACGTCGCATCCTTTTGTGGTATGGATTAGTCATATGGTACCCATAGCGCCTGTTTTGCACAAGTAGACACATAAGTATATGCTTTCGGACTCCCAACATACCATCGTCGGCACTGAAAATTGCGATAATCTTTTGCGTGGCAAAAAAGGGTGGATTGTAACCAATGGTGCAGCCGGACATGTCATTCAGTGCGAAGGGATTATGGAGGCTTTGGGCCTCGATATTGAATATAAAACCGTAACGCCTTCAATCCCGTGGCGATATCTGTCACCCTGGGGGCCGACACCTCCCAACACCCGCATTGGCGGGGCGACAGGGCAGTTTGCCGGACCATTGCCGGAAATAATTATCGGCTCCAGCCGTCAGGCGGTACCTTACATTCGCGCCTTAACAAAATACGGCAACAGGAATACCCTCACAGTATTCCTGCAAAATCCGGGATCGGGACATAAAACAGCCAACCTCATCTGGATATCAGATCATGATCGCAACAAATTAAGCGGTGATAATTTAATCTCCACCCTGCTTGCGCCCCATCGCATTACCGAACAACGCCTGAACCAGGCGCGGGAATCGGGGAGAATTGACATGAGTGCGATGACCAGGCCGTGCATTGCCATATCTGTCGGGGGCAAAAATTCAGTCTATAGTTTCAATGAAGGGATTTGCGCAAAATTTGCACAGTATCTTTCAAAAGCTGCACAAAGTGGTGTCAGTTTTCTGGTCACGCCGTCGCGGCGGACAGATGCGAGGATTATTGAGGCCATTGGTGAAGCGATTAAACATGCGCCGCATCAAATATGGGATGGCACGGGCGAAAATCCATATTTTGATTATCTAGCTCTTTGCGATGGTCTCATTGTCACCGCTGATTCGGTTAATATGACCGGCGAGGCGATTGCCACGGGAAAACCGGTCTATGTTTTTCATCCCGGTGCGGGATCGAAGAAATTTAATCATTTCCACGAGCAATTGCGCAAAAAAGGCATTACAAGGAATTTCGAGGGCGTTATTGAAACCTGGGACTATCAACCGATGGATGCAACAATGGAAATTGCCCGCGAAATTGTGACCCGTTGGCACCGGAAACAAGCCGTAACCAAATAAGGAAATCTGATTATGGGTTACCTGGACTTTGCAGCGCTGGAACAAACGCCAGCCGTTAATGATCCTTTTGATTATGTTGTTGTGACTGATTTTATCCAACGCGCGCAACAAGTTGATGCGATTGAAAATTTTCCCGAAATCCCGCAAGGCGGATCATACCCGCTATCAAGTCTCGACATAAATCCGGCCTTTCAAAGCCTGCTGGATGAAATGGACAGCCCGGCTTTTGAGACGGCAATCGAGAAAAAATTCAACGTGGATTTGCAAGGCAAGCCAAAACTTTTCAGTCTGCGCGGGGTTTGCCGCAACAAGGACGGTAAAATCCACACTGATTCCAAAGAAAAAATTATCACCGTTTTATTGTATGTAAATGAGACCTGGCCCCATGACGGTGGGCGTTTGCGTCTGCTGAAAAGCCAAAATCTCGATGATTATGTGGACGAAGTGGCTCCTGATGCCGGTACCCTCTTGATTTTTCGCCGCTCAGACAACAGTTACCATGGACACGAACCTTTTGATGGCAAGCGATGCAGCATTCAGTTGAATTGGCTGACGACGGAAAATCGAAGGGCGTTTCAGACAATCCGCCACAAGTTATCGGCTATCGTGAAAAAATTCAAATAGCCGCAACAATCAGCCAGGACATTTCATGAGCGCACAACATTCAAAGGTTATCATTCTGGGATCAGGTCCAGCTGGCTATACAGCTGCCATTTATGCCGCGCGCGCCATGCTGGAGCCGACATTGATCCAGGGTATTCAGCCCGGCGGGCAGTTGACCATTACCACCGACGTTGAAAATTACCCCGGCTTTGCGGATGTTATCCAAGGCCCGTGGTTGATGGAGCAGATGCAGCGCCAAGCCGAAGGTGTGGGAACAAAGCTGGTTCAGGACCACATTATGACGGCCGACCTTAAATCCACCCCTATTTCGCTCACCGGCGATTCAGGTCAGGTATACACCTGTGATGCCCTGATTATCTCAACCGGGGCGCAAGCCAGATGGCTGGGATTGCCGAGCGAAGAAAAATTTAAAGGCTTTGGTGTTTCTGCGTGCGCTACATGCGATGGATTTTTCTATCGCGACAAGCCTGTCGCAGTGATTGGTGGTGGCAATACGGCGGTTGAAGAAGCCCTGTTTTTGACCAAATTCGCCAGTAAAGTCACTCTCATTCATCGCCGCGATGAGTTGCGCTCGGAAAAAATTCTGCAAAAAAGACTGCTCGC
>CAZJUF010000079.1:0-4987 GCA_964549055.1 uncultured Hyphomicrobiales bacterium
AACGTTGAGGGCAATCAAATCACGCAATCAACTGGACACGTCTGCGATAGACGACGTGGTTCTGGGTTGCGTGGACCCGGTGGGCGAAGCTGGCGGAGACATCGCGCGTGCCGCTGTCATAAATGCCGATTATGCCGAAAGTGTCGCCGGTGTGCAGATCAACCGCTTTTGTGCCTCAGGCCTCGATGCCGCCAACTTTGCCGCCAGCCAGATCATGGCCGGGCAACAGCAGATGGCCATCGGCGGTGGCGTCGAATCCATGAGCCGGGTGGGGTTGGGGGCGTCTGGTGGTGCCTGGCCGATGGACCCGCAGATTGCGATTAAATCCTATTTCGTGCCCCAAGGCATCAGCGCCGATCTCATCGCCACCAAATACGGCTATAGCCGCGATGATGTCGATGCTTACGCAGTCGAAAGCCAGAAACGCGCCGACACGGCCTGGAAAGATGGCCGCTTTGATAATTCGGTCATCACCATCAAGGACATGAACGGCCTGACAATTCTCGACCATGATGAACACCGCCGCCCCGAAACCACCATGCAGACCCTTGGCCAACTCAAGGCTTCATTTGCCGACATGGGAGATTTCGCCGGTTTTAATGCGGTAGCGATCCAGCGTTATCCCGAAATTGAAACCCTCAATCATGTTCATCATCCCGGTAATTCATCCGGCATTGTTGATGGTGCCGCAGCCGTTTTGCTCGGCAATGCGGAAGCTGGAAAAAAGGCCGGGTTGAAACCGCGCGCGCGCATTAAATCCTTCGCCAATATCGGCTCGGAACCCTGCATCATGCTCACCGGTCCCATAGAAGTCAGCCGTAAAGCACTTGCTCAAGCTGGTATGACCACCAGCGACATTGACCTTTATGAAATCAACGAGGCCTTTGCTTCGGTGGTTTTACATACCATGCAGCAACTTGATATCGGCCACGACAAGGTCAACGTCAACGGCGGGGCCATCGCCATGGGCCATCCTTTGGGCGCAACCGGTGCCATGTTGCTGGGAACCCTGATTGATGAACTTGAACGCCGTGATCTTGAGTGCGGACTGGTGACCTTGTGCATCGGTGCGGGCATGGGAACAGCTACTATAATTGAGCGGGTATAGGCATGACTTACAAAAATTTTACACTTGATATTGATGCCGATGGTATTGCCCTTGTTACTTGGGATATGCCCGGTCGTTCCATGAACGTCATGACACCGGAATCGTTTGGCGAGCTTTCAGAGCTAGTCGAAAAAGTCGCTGAAGATGACGTCATCAAAGGCTGTGTCATCACCAGCGGCAAAGACACGTTTTCCGGTGGTGCCGATATCTCCATGCTGGCAGGGTTTTTAAAAACCTATGAGGAAAACCTCAAAAAAGGCGATGAAGTTGCCGCCGTGCAAGAATTGCATGATACCGGAAATATTCTGTCGAAACTTGCCCGGCGCATCGAAACCTGCGGCACACCCTTTGTTGCTGCCCTCAACGGCACCACCATGGGCGGGGCGTTTGAACTGGCTCTGGGCTGTCATTACCGCATCTCCATACGCGATAAATCAATCAAAATGGGCTTGCCCGAAAGTCGTATTGGTCTTTTGCCCGGCGGTGGCGGCACCCAGCGCGTGGCCCGGTTGATCGGGGCGCAAGACGCCTTGCAGATGATGTTGCAGGGCCGCACCTATGACCCCATCCGCGCCAAGGGCATGAAGCTCATCCACGCACTGGCTGACACTCGCGAAGAAATGATTTCAGAAGCCAAAAAGTGGATCAACGACGGTGGCAAAGCTGTTGCCCCGTGGGACATGGACGGTTTTCGCATTCCCGGCGGGCTGGTTTATTCCAAGGCAGGCGTCATGACCTGGTCGGCAGGCAACGCTATCTACCGCCGCGAGACGTATGATAATTACCCGGCAGCGCGCGCTATAATGTCTTGTGTCTACGAGGGATTGCAGGTGCCGATGGATGTGGGTCTGCGCATTGAAGCGAGATACTTCACCAGTCTCATGCGCGGGGATGTTGCCCGCAATATGATCAGGACATTATTCCTGTCGATGCAGGAACTCAACAAAGGTGCCAGACGCCCCGAAGGTGTGCCGGAATATAAAGTCAAAAAGCTTGGCATTCTTGGTGCCGGAATGATGGGGGCCGGCGTTGCCTTCGTTTCCGCCCATGCCGGTATGGAAGTGGTGTTGCTTGACCAGAGTGCGCAAGCAGCCGAACGCGGCAAGGCCCATTCCGAAACTCTGCTCGATAAGGCAATATCGCGCGGACGCGCGACACCGGAAAAGAAACAGGCGTTGCTCGACAACATCACGCCCACAGATGATTACGATTTGCTTGAAGGCTGCGACCTGATCATCGAAGCGGTGTTTGAAAATCGCGATATCAAGGCAGAAGTTACAAAGAAAGCCGAAGCGCAAATAGCTGACACAGCCGTCTTCGGCTCCAACACCTCAACTTTGCCTATCACCGGACTGGCCAAGGCAAGTGTGCGCCCGGAAAATTTCATCGGCATCCATTTCTTCTCACCCGTTGACAGGATGGCGCTGGTGGAAATTATCATGGGCGAGAAAACCAGCCCGGAAACTCTTGCCAAAACGCTTGATTATGTCCGCGCCATCCGCAAAACACCCATTGTCGTCAATGACGCCCGCGGCTTTTATACCTCGCGCGTGGTCTCAACCTACATCGATGAAGGCCTCACCATGCTGTCGGAAGGCATCCCCGCTGCCATGGTCGAAAACGTCGGTCGCATGGCCGGCATGCCGATTGGCCCCTTGTCGCTCAATGATGAAGTCAGCCTTGATCTTGCCCACAAGATCGCAACTGCTGCGCGCAAGGACCTCGGCGATAAATATATCGAAGTGCCGCGCGATATCATCCTCGAAGAGATGGTGGTAAAACGCGACCGATTGGGCCGCAAAAACGCACGTGGTTTTTATGATTACCCCGAAAAGGGCAAAAAACATCTGTGGCCGGATTTGCACACAATCCTTCCTGATGCTGTCGATCCTGACACGATTGATGTGGATGAATTGAAACATCGTTTCTGGACAATTCAGGCACTGGAAACAGCAAGGTGTTTTGAAGAATCTGTTCTGACTGACGTGCGTGATGCCGATGTTGGCGCCATTCTGGGCTGGGGGTTTGCCCCGTTCACCGGCGGACCTTTAAGCTATATCGACACCATGGGAGCAGAAGCCTTCGTTGCCCGCTGCCAGAGCCTCGAAAAAAACCACGGGGCAAGGTTTAAACCCAGCGCGCTGTTAAAGGAAATGGCTGCCAACGGCGAAACTTTTTATGCAAGATTTAATCCCAAACCGGACGATAGAGTAGCCTAAGGTCCAATTTTGCCATATTGTGGTTATATAGGTTAATGGTGAAAACCGCATTGATGGAGAATGTCATGGGAAAGAAATTTCTTATTGCAGTTGTTGTGGCCACTGTTGTGCTCGGAGCGGGCTATTATGCCAGATCCGATCTTCTCGCCGCTGGAAATTCACAATCGCGCTACGTTTTGAAAGATACCGGCAATGGATACCTGCGCCTGGATACCAAAACCGGCGAAATGTCATTGTGCCAGCCCAAAGCAAACTCCTTTGTCTGCGAAGCTGTGGCAGACGATCGTGAAGCGCTGGAAAAAGAAATTGCCCGGCTTGATGACAGAATTGGCGTGCTAAAACGCCATATCAAGAAAAACGATAGCACCTATTTCAAGCTTCCCAGTGATAAGGAAGTCGATAAAGTTCTGTCGTATTTCGAAGGGCTGGTTAAGCGATTTAGAAGCTTTTCTGATTTTCTCGATGGTGAAGAAAAAGCTGACGACAGTATTTAGCAGTTGCGCAAAAAATCTTCGATCCGGCTGTTGCCTTGCGTTGCCAACTGGCCGCCAAAGGCGATGAACACGTGCGCACCGCCGGGATAAATTGCGAGTTCTGAAGAATTGTCTGCTGATGCCCAGCGGTTGGCCATGAACAGACTGTCATCGAGCAAAGGATCTTTGGTGCCTATGGTGAAAAGGGCAGGGGGAAGATTGCCAAGATCTTCATGAAGGGGAGATATGTCGGGGTCAGCCAGCGAAAAACCATCTGGGATAAAATGATCGACAAAAATCTCCATGTCGCGGGTGTTTAAAATCAGTTTTTCCTCGCCCCATTGCCGCACACTCGGTGTCAGCGCCAGATCATAACAGCCGCACACCAGGTTAGCGCCACAAAATGCCGAAATCGAATGCTTGTTTCGCAGACGCAACAACGTAACCACAGCCAGATGCGCCCCGGCTGATTCACCGCCAATCAACAGTCTTTCGGTGCCAAAGCGTGCTTTTGCATTTTCAATCAACCACAAAGCTGCCGCCTCGCAATCATCCGGCCCTGCCGGGTGGGGGTGTTCGGGGGCGAGGCGATAATCCACACTGACCGTGGCAATCCCGCATTGCGTTACAAGTTGCTCCATGCGGGCATCATGCTGGTCGGCTGCTCCCAACACCCAGCCGCCGCCATGAATATGTAAGTAGACCCCGGTCGGGTTTTCCGGGGAAATGATGCGGATATTTATTTTGCCCGCGCCACCGTCAATTTCCTCATTAACCGCCCGCGGCGATTTTGGCGGCAGGGGAAAGGGACCCAGACCCCGCGCCCGCTCCGCCCGTAATTGAGCCAGGGGAAACGACCACTGGTCAGGCAGCGACGAGATACTGTCAAGAATTGTACGGTTTATGGCTGTGGTTTCGGCACTGATAGCACTGGCAGAAAACACTGAAAGGTCAGGGGCAAGCATGAGCAATACTATGCCATCGACGGAAAAGTTTTCAAGGGGTTATCGTCAGGAAAATTGGTCGTGGGGGGCAACTGACAGTTTGGGAGGGGGCCTTCGCCGTCAATCACCATCCCCACGTGATTTTTATTAATTGCCAACGCGGGCGTTGACTTGGCGAAATCTGGGCAACATTGTGATTGTTGGAGAAAACAGACAGAAGTGCCATAAAATGACTTACGCATG
>CAZJUF010000079.1:5087-10296 GCA_964549055.1 uncultured Hyphomicrobiales bacterium
ACATTGTGATTGTTGGAGAAAACAGACAGAAGTGCCATAAAATGACTTACGCATGTTTTTCAGTTTCAATTACCGATGCCATCGCCCACGTTTGTCTCAAACGCGGTGATGAACTCAATACGATGGTCCCGGAGTTTTGGCGGGAATTACCAGAAATCATTGGAAAAATTGATGCCAACGCCACAGCACGCGTCATTGTGCTAAGCGCTGAGGGCAGGCATTTTTCTGCCGGTATGGACCTCGCGGCCTTTGCGGGGCTGACGCCTGACGACGACGAGGAAACCGGGCGCGTGCGGGCAAGATTGATGCGTTCCATAGAAAAACTGCAACGCAGCTTCACCTGTCTGGAACAATCGCGCATACCTGTTCTGGTGGCAATTCAAGGCGCGTGCATCGGTGCCGGGCTGGATTTGGTCTGCGCCTGTGATATGCGTTATTGCACCCACGATGCCTTTTTCACCATTCATGAAATCAACCTCGGTATGATCGCCGACGTGGGTACTTTTCCAAGATTGACAAAGCTGCTGCCCGATGGACCTTTGCGTGAGCTGGCCTACACCGGGCGAAAACTTGAGGCTGGTAAAGCCAGACACCTCGGGTTTGTTAATGAGATATTTGAAAACCACGAGGAAATGATGGCTGTGGTCATGCAGACAGCGCGCGAAATAGCGGCAAAATCTCCTCTGGCCATCTGGGGCTCGAAGGAAATGATCACGTACGCCCGCGATCATACAACCGCTGATAGCCTCAAGCACGTGGCAACCTGGCAGGCGGGAATGTTTCAGGAAGAAGATGTGCGCGAGGGCTTAAGCGCGCAGATCGAAAAACGCAAAGCTGAATTTGATGATCTGCTGGCAGATAAGGATTTGTTTTAACGTGTTTCCGGTCTTAGCGGAAACATCAAGGCAGCAAGCGCTGCCCGGCGCTCCTGCGCCGCGCATAGTGCAGGCCCGAGCTTAGCTAAGGATTAGCCGTGAACGGAGGAAATCAATGCCGGATACTGAAATTAAATCAACTCAACTGCCGTTGCACATGGTGCAGTCGAAACATGACATAGTTGTTTCGACAAATGGTCGCGAAATGATTGATATAAGCCGACTGTTGCAACGCTGGATCCGTCGTATTGCTGCCAAAGATGGTATGTTGACCATCTTCATTCGCCATACATCAGCGTCTTTGACAATTCAGGAAAATGCCGATCCAGATGTTCAGTTCGATCTGCTGGATGCCCTTGACACTCTCGCCCCCGAACATGCTCCTTACCGGCACACGAGCGAGGGTAAAGATGATATGCCCGCCCACATCAAATCAGCCATAACCGCAACCAGCCTTAACGTGCCGGTTGATAATGGCGAACTGGGTCTGGGGGTTTGGCAGGGAATTTATGTGATCGAACACCGCGCCGCCTCACACCAGCGCAAGCTGTCGCTTCATTTTATCGGCGAGCTTGACGCTGGTTAAAGCGCGTTTATCTGAAAGTCAGGCCAGCCCTGTTGGTTGGTTGGGCTGGCCTGGAATTTTTCAGAATATACCTTAATGGCCGCGCTGATCGCAGGATTTGTCGAAAGGTCTGGCAGAATAAACAGCCACGTTCTGGCGCGAAGTTACAAACAGGCTGAACCCGCGGCTGATACCACCAACAAAATCTTTAAGAACGGTTGCTATTGTCATGTCACACCTCAAATCAGGATTATATCGTCGAATTATCGACGGTTTCGATATTGCTGATATAGGGAAAATGACACCGGTGACAAATGTTGTTTTATCAAAGCTGATATGCGTTTTTTGCATAGGAGGAAACGTTAAAAAAATTAACCTTTTCAAAGGCTAATCCCTATAATCGCGAAACGCGTCTGTTGCGGTTACAAGGGCGTCAATTATTCCGGGTTCTGTTGTTGCGTGCCCGGCGTCAGGAATTATTTTCAATTCAGCTTCGGGCCAGGCCTTTGACAACTCCCATGCCGTTGTCATCGGCGTTACCACATCATAGCGCCCTTGCACGATAACGCCGGGTATGTGGCGAATTTTTCCCACATTGGCGAGCAGTTGATCATCGGATTTCATGAAGCCGCCATTGACGAAATAATGACATTCAATGCGGGCAAAAGCGATGGCAAACCGGTCATTGCTAAATTTTTCTATTCTGCTGGCGCTGGGCAAAAGTGAGATTGTTGTACCCTCCCATTTACTCCAGGCACGTGCCGCGGTGCGTTGAACTTGCGTATCCTCGCTGGTTAATCGGCGATAATAAGCGCCAACCATGTCATGGCGTTCATCTTCAGGTATGGGGGCGAGATAATCTTCCCAGGCGTCAGCAAAAAGCTTATTGCAACCACTTTGGTAAAACCACTCGATTTCACTGCGCCGGATGGTAAAAATTCCCCGTAAAACCAGCTCACTGACGCACTCCGGATAGGTCTGGGCATAGGCAAGTGACAGGGTGGAACCCCAGGAACCGCCCAGCAACTGCCATTTTTCAAGCCCGAGATGAAGCCGCAGCCTTTCCATATCTTCGACCAGATGCCAGGTGGTATTGTCTTCAAGACTGGCATAAGGGGTCGAGCGACCACAGCCACGTTGATCAAACAGTATTATTCGATAGGCTGATGGGTCATGCAGACGGCGCAACGAACTGTTGCAACCGCCACCGGGCCCGCCATGCACGATAACCACCGGTTTTCCGTCCCGGTTGCCACATTCCTCATAATATATTTCGTGCACATCGGAAACTTTAAGATGCCCCGTGGTGTAGGGCTTAAGCTCCGGGTAAGCAACGCGATATTCCGTCATCATAGTGCAGTATCCAACTCATAAATCAGCCGGATTTGGCATTACATTGAGCAGCGGGTCAAGGGGGTAAATGTCTGGTGCGGGTCGATTTCACAGTAGAAAAACAACCTGAAGGGGAAAAATAAAACATCTCGCCTTATGGTAAAAATTACGGGAAACCTGCCAGTTTTCTTCTGAAGTAAAATCTATGGTTAACCGTACAATAATCTTTTGGGTTTATTTTTCGCAAAGAAATTGAGGGAAGATTAATCACGTCAAGCCGGTTTCTTGTGCCAGACAAGTGGAGGGCATCAAGGTGAGTGACAAAACGCTGGAAGTTGACGGGGAGCGCATCCAAAAATTGTTTTCAAAAAAACCAACAATAAAAGAAACCCGCACAATGATATTTTCTCCGCCGGAAACCCCGGTGGAAGAGGTGCCGGCTGACTGGGACAACGAAGCGAAAAAACTTCCCGTAGCCCCCATTCATTCCGCTGTTCTGGTGGGCACGATTTTTATAAATCTGCTGGCGCTGGCTTTGCCGATGGTGGTTTTGCAGGTCTATGACAGGATTATACCCAACAAGGCCCTCGATACATTTGCCCTGCTCCTGATCGGGCTGGCCGTGGTGTTGCTGCTTGATGGCATTATGCGCGTCGCCAGAGCTTACCTGATCGGCTGGGCCGGCGTTGGCTTTGAAAACCAGGTCGCGGTTGAAGCGGTTGAGCGCATTTTATTCACGCCTTCCAATGCCATAGAACAAGAACCTCCGGGAATTCACATTGACCGGTTAAATGCAATTGATGCCTTGCGCGATTTCTATGGCGGGCAATCGCGACTGCTCTTGATTGATTTACCCTTTGTATTTGTATTTCTCGGTCTGATTGCCATTATTGGCGGCTGGATAGTTGCGGTTCCTCTGGTTATGTTTGCCACCCTGGCTGTGGTAACTCTGGTGTGTGGCACGCGTTTGCGCGAAGTTCTTGAACAACGCGCCGAGCAGGACGACCGTCGCTATGACTTCATAATTGAAACCCTCAACGGTATCCAGACAATCAAGACAATGGCCATGGAGCCACAGATACAACGCCGTTTCGAGAGATTGCAAAAAGCCGGTGTTGAGGCCAGTTACAAGACCATCGCCCTTGGCAATCTTGCCCAGAATTTCGGTAATCTGTTTTCCAGCCTGACGATGATCTCGGTGGTTTCTGTCGGCGCTTATCTCATCATCAATGGTTCCCTCACCATCGGCACCCTGGCGGCGTGCACCTTGCTGTCGGGTCGTTCCGTGCAACCGGTGCTGCGCGGGCTCGGCCTGTGGACACAATTACAGGGTCTCAGTATCGCCAAGGCACGGTTGCAGGGCCTGTATGACTTGTCGGAGAAAAAACCAACAGAGTTTTCCGGTAAAAGCATCGAATGCACCGGTGACATTCAGCTCAGAAACCTGACTTATACGTATGACGGAGACGACAAACCTGCAATCAACAACCTCAGTCTCGACATTCTGCCCGGCACGATGATTGGCCTGCGCGGTGGAGACGGGTGTGGCAAGTCCACATTGGTCAAATTGATAAAGGGTGATATGGCGCCAACTTCAGGCACGCTCAAAATTGATGGTCACGAAATCAGCGGGCCTGCCTGGCAACAGATATCGGGCGCAATCGCCTATGCGCCACAACATTCGGACATATTCACCGGCACAATTTTACAGAACATCACCATGTTTAAAACCGGCGAAGCCATCGATGCCGCCCGCGAAGCTGCGCGCCTGATCGGCCTCGAAGTCGATATTCACAGATTGCCGGAAGGTTATGACACGCAATTGAGTGAAGGTATAAGTGACGAATTGCCCATGGGCATGATGCAACGTATCACCATCGCCAGAAGCATTGCCCGCAATCCAAAAATCCTGCTTTTTGATGAAGCCAACAGCTCGCTCGATGGTCGCGCTGATAAGTTATTGCGCGAAGCTTTCTGCAAACTAAAGGGCAATGTCACGATTGTTCTGGTTTCTCACCGGCCTTCTTTGCTGCGTCTGTGCGATCATATTTACGAGTTCGACAAAGGCGAGATCAAAACAGCCGTCACTGGTGGCGAAACTGCCAGCGCACCATCCGCTCCGGTCCAGAAAGAAGGCGTGGCATCATGAGTGATGAACATTCTCAATCAGCTGATAATATCAATGCCGTGCACCGGCAGCAGCAACATCTGAGCGCTGCACTGGAAAGAAAATCATCGGAAAACATTGAAGAATATATCGGCCTTGCCCGCAACTGCCTGTTGCCGCTGCTCACGGCTCTGGGGTGGCGAGGTGAAGAACGATATCTCATGGAATCCCTGCCTCATTTTGATGAGGTGGAGGATATCGATGATCTGAGAACGGTGATTGCACGGCTGAATTTTAAAACCAGCCCACAAAAACTCTCAACCTCACAGC
>CAZJUF010000080.1:0-10275 GCA_964549055.1 uncultured Hyphomicrobiales bacterium
AAATTGTTTGTCATGCTCGGTGTCTAATCTGCTCGAAATCACATTATAAAACACCACTCCCCCACTTCCAGCCACCAGTTTTAACCAGTCCTGCTTTGGGGGGATTGTTGAGGTGGTTGAATTCCTGAAATCTCCATCAAATAGTCATTCCATTTTCACGCTGGTTGGTGCTAGACTTTAGGGGTTCTGAAACCATCCACACATCCATGGAACCTGCTTATGAGATTTGAAGCTCCTACATCGCTTAGTGCAGCGATTGAACTGCTGGAAAACGAGGCGGGCGTTGTCCGTATTCTGGCTGGTGGCACTGATGTTCTGGTGCAGTTGCGTTCGGGACACGTTGAGCCTGATCTTATTGTCGATATCAAGCGCATTGAGGCGATGCAGACGATTACTGAAGAAGATGGTGGTTATCGCATTGGGGCGGCTGTTTGCGGGGCCGAGCTTGGCAGTCATGCCGGGGTTTGCAAATTGTGGCCGGGGGTGGTTGAGGCGGTTGAGCTTATTGGCTCGACGCAAGTGCAGGGCCGCGCGACCATGGTGGGAAATCTTTGTAATGCCTCACCTGCCGCTGACAGCGTTCCAGCCATGGTGGCGGCGGGCGCAACAGCGCGGATTGTCGGGCCTGAGGGTTCACGCGATATTCCTGTCGAGGAAATTGCCACCGGGCCGGGGCAAACGTCGCTGGGCCGGGCTGAACTGGTTGAATCGGTGTTTTTACCGGCGCGCCGCGCGCATTCAAGTGACGCATATTTGCGCTTTATTCCGCGTACCGAGATGGACATTGCCGTTGTTGGTGCCGGTATAAGCATTGAGATGGATGGCAATGGCATCTGCACCCGTGCGCGGGTGGCTTTAGGTGCGGTGGGTCCGCGGGTTATGCTGGTTGAGGGAGCGGCTGAGGCTTTAATTGGCACTTCGATAGATGAAACAGCGCTGGAAGCGCTGGCGCAAGCTGCATCTTCTGCGGCCACACCGATTGATGACAAGCGTGGCACTGTAGATTTTCGCATAAAAGTTGCAGGCGTTCTGGCCCGGCGTGCGGCCATCATCGCTGCGCAACGTTCACGAGTGGATTGATAATAATGACCCAGACTCATGTTTCCACCACCATCAACGGTGACAAGGTTGAATATCTCTGCGAGACCGACGAAACCCTGCTGGATGTGTTGCGTGATACGCTGTCGCTCACCGGCTCAAAAGAAGGCTGCGGTTCGGGCGATTGCGGAGCGTGTTCTGTGATGCTCGATGGACGGCTGGTGTGCGCCTGTCTGGTGCTCGGCGTTGAAGCACAAGGCCGAGAGGTCGAGACTATTGAGGGCTTGGCTACTGGCGATGAGTTGCATCCATTGCAACAGAAGTTTCTTGAACATGCCGCCTTGCAATGTGGCATCTGCACACCGGGTTTTCTGGTGGCGGCAAAAGCGCTGCTGGATGAAAATCCTGATCCCACCGAAACCGAAGTGCGCTACTGGCTGGCGGGTAATCTGTGCCGCTGTACGGGTTATGATAAAATTATTCGCGCGGTGATGGATGCGGCCACTGAAATGAGGGGGCAGGCATAATGGGAAAACAGGATCGTAATTTTAAAGCTGTCGGCACGCGCCCCTTGCGGCCGGATGGGGTGGAAAAAGTAACCGGACGGGCAAAGTTCGGGGCTGATCTTTCCGCACCCGGTATGCTGGTCGGCCGGTTTTTGCGTAGCCCTCATGCGCATGCCCGCATTCGTTCTATTGACACTTCCAAAGCCGCCGCCCTGCCCGGTGTTAAAGCCGTGGTTACCGGTGACAGTTTTGACATAACGAAAGTCTCCCCCGGCAACCATGATACGCTTGCCAATGTGATGGCGCGCGATAAGGCGCTGTATGAAGGCCACGCGGTGGCAGCTGTTGCGGCGACAAGCGTCCACATCGCCCGCAAAGCTTTGAAGTTGATTGAGGTTGATTACGAAGTGCTGCCCCATGTGACTGACGTCGATGAGGCCATGGCAGCGGACGCACCGCTGCTGCATGAGAATATGTTTACGGCCAACCTAACTCCGGCACCGACAAAACCTTCCAATATTGCCAACTACTACGAGTTTGGCCATGGCGACATTGAGACGGGTTTTGCCAAAGCCGATGTTATCATCGAGCGCAGTTTCAAAACCGCTGCCACCCACCAAGGCTATATTGAGCCCCATGCCTGTCTTGCCAATATGACCCAGGATGGTCAGGGCGAATTATGGTGTTGCAC
Source organism: uncultured Hyphomicrobiales bacterium (assembly GCA_964549055.1). Classification (GTDB taxonomy): domain Bacteria; phylum Pseudomonadota; class Alphaproteobacteria; order Rhizobiales; family JAJFHR01; genus JAJFHR01. The sequence goes on from CAZJUF010000080.1 coordinate 2,236, forward strand.
GCAAGGTCACTTCATGGTGCGCAATGTGTGTGCGGACCTGATGGGTATGGAGATTTCAAAACTGCGCGTTACCGCATCTGAAATCGGCGGCGGGTTTGGTGGCAAAACAACCGTGTTTATTGACCCTGTTGCTTTGATGTTGTCAAAACTTGCCGGTAAGCCGGTCAAGATTGTGATGTCACGCGAAGAAGTCTTCAAGGCATCCGGGCCGACATCAAGCACCAGCATGCGGATTAAAATCGGTGCCACCAATGATGGCAGGCTGACAGCTTGCGAAGGTGAGTTTAACTACCAGGGCGGGGCTTATGCTGATAGTCCGGTGCAGTTTGGCGCGATGAGTGCTTTTGCCTGTTATGATCTCGAACATGTTAAAACCGTGGGCTATGATGTTGCCGCCAATCGGCCCAAGAATGTAGCGTATCGTGCACCGGGTGCACCCATGGCAGCCTTTGCAGTGGAAAGCGTTATAGCGGAAATGGCTGACCGGCTGGGGCTGGATCAACTGGAGTTTCGCCTCAAAAATGCCGCCACTGAAGGCACGCGCTCATCTTATGGCCCGACGTACAACAGCGTTGGCCTGACCGAGACCATCAAGGCTGCGCAATCACACGCGCATTATTCAGCCCCGCTTGGGGCCAATCAGGGCCGTGGCATTGCCAGTGGTTTCTGGTTTAATTTTGGCGGGCAAACGGCTGTGTCCCTCAATGTTCAGGAAGATGGCACGGTCAATGTCACCGTCGGCACACCGGACATCGGTGGCTCACGCGCCTCCATGTGTCTGATGGTGGCGGAAGAGCTTGGTATTGGTTATGACAATGTCCGTTGCATCATCGCCGATACCAGTTCGCTGGGCTATAATGATGTCACCGATGGCAGTCGCACGACGTTTTCCAGCGGTCTTGCCCTTATCAATGCCGCCAAAGACGCCAAAGCCAAAATGTGCGCGCGTGCCGCCCGCATCTGGGATATTCCCGAAGAGGCGGTTGAGTGGAAAGACGGTTGCGCCCAACCTGCCGGAGCCAATGCCGGTGAGTTTGAACCAATGTCCTTTGCCCAGATTGCAGCTGACGCTGGCAATACCGGTGGGCCTATAGCGGGCCACCATGAGGTTAACGCCAGTGGGGCGGGGGTCAGTTTTGGCACTCATATGGTTGACGTGGAGGTTGATCCCGAAACCGGGTATGTCAAAATCCTGCGCTATACGGTGGTGCAGGATGCGGGCAAGGCAGTGCACCCGGCCTACGTTGAGGGTCAATATCAGGGCGGCGCTGTACAAGGCATCGGCTGGGCATTGAACGAAGAATATATCTATGGTGAAGACGGCAGATTGCAAAATGCCGGTTTCCTCGATTATCGCATGCCGGTGGCCTCCGACTTACCGATGATTGATGCGGTGATTGTCGAAGTGCCCAACCCCGGCCATCCTTATGGTGTGCGCGGAGTGGGGGAAACCTCAATCGTGCCGCCGATGGCGGCCATCGCCAATGCGGTATCGCAAGCCGCTGGAGTGCGCATGACAGAATTGCCGATGTCGCCGCCGCGTGTGCTCAAGGCGATGGATGATGCAAAAGGCGGATGATTGACCATGGTCAAGGTCATGTTATGGGGATCTTTAGCAGCTCTGGCCGAGGGTAAGCCCGAGCTTGAAATAGACGCCAAAAACATCAAACAACTGCTGCAACGACTGGCCGAGGATCACCCGGGCCTGAAGCCTGTCCTGGAAAAAGGCGTTTCCGTATCCATTGACGGCATGATGTACAATGACGCCTGGTTTGAGGAAATCAGCAGCGAAAACGAAATATGCATCCTGCCGCGCATCGAGGGCGGGTGAATGGGATTGATTGTGGCAGGCGCATCGCCAGACTGGATTACGCCAAACGCCGTGGCACTGATGACCTCATTTACAAGTTGTTGAAACGATCTGAAAATTAGGCCTCATCAGGATTACAGGCTTGTCAACACCGCATAATAGAGAGCCAGCACCACCATTGAGGCAAACGTATAAATGCCATTCCAGCGCCATGTCAGGGTGAAGGCTGAATAGCCGGTGGCGCGCGCCAGCATCAGGGCGCCTGAAGCAAAAGGAGCGCCGCTTGTACATATGGCGGTGCCAGCGGCAATGGCCAGGGCGGCGTGGGTCATGTCAACCGGCAGGTTGGGCATTTCAGCAACCAGCGAGCCCAACAGCACCGCCATAGTGATAGGGCTGAAACCGACCTGCCCGAACACCCAGACAGTTATGGTCAGGCCCCACAGCACAATCCAGCCATCGAGGCTGGCCAGCCCTATCATGGTGGCAAGATCCTGTGCCGGGATCAATCTGGCAGCAAGTGTGCCGATGAAACCGGCGCAGGCGATGAACATGGCTTCGCGCACATAGCCGGGCATGGAGGTAAAGGTGATATGATCAAGTCTTTTTGCCACTGCCATACGGCGCTCACGCTGCGTTTCAGCCGTTTGCTGCAGGTAAATCCAGCCACACACAACAATGGGAGCGGTGAGCATGACACCGGTGATGATGGTGACATTTGCCAATAATGACAGGCTAATGGAAAGCCCGAACAAGGCCAGACAGACCAGCCCCAGATGCTGGACCGCCTTTTTTGGCAACTGGGTTGCCGTGGCCAGAGGCATGCGGCCTTCAGCCCGCAAGCGCCTGGTAAACCCGCGCCAGCGCAACATGTCTTCGGCCCAGCTCACCAGAAACATAAGCAGTGCCAGGCCCAGTCCCGTAACCATCAACCGGGAGACCTCTATGCCACTCATCAGCGTTGGCATAACGGCCTGGGTTACTGCCGTTGGCGCCCAGACTAAAAACCATGAAAAGCCACGTAATGTGGCACATAGCTGGCGGCGTTCACGCACTTCGGAAATATCATCGAGAGCCTCACCTTTACCCAGGTTTGAGCGCACACCACGTTGAATGATCGGGGCGAGCAATGACAGGGCACCCAAATTAATGAGGACGGCAAAAAAATGACCACCCGCAAACAAGGTGACAAAACGCCGTCTGGCCGGTTGACGGGTGAGGAAGGTGCCAAATTCAAGTACCGAAGGTGAGTTCAATGCACCCTCGCGCAACAGTGCCATCAGCAGAATGAAGCTGGTAAGGTAGGCTGAGCGATCAAGGCCTTCGAGAGTGATTTCAACAATCGGTTTGCCGCTGAACCAGGCCAGGCCAAAGAGTATCAGGCAGATGACAAGCAGGTAAATCTCGCGCAAACGCATGGCCCGCCAGGCCACAACGAACAGAGACAACACCAAAAAATCGGATACGAACCCGACACTTTTGATACCGGTATAAAGATTGAAAAGCTCCGCTGACACCAAAACCAGCAACAACCAGCCCAGCAGGCGAGATCGTGGAATTGCGGACGGGTCAGGCGCGGGGGTTTCTTCCATTTCACCTTATTATAGTTTCTTCCTGACCCGCACAATTAAACAATACAAAAACCCCTGCACCAATTCAGGTACAGGGGTGTTTGTTGTTTAGATCGATTAAGTTTTCTCGCCTTCTTTCACTGCCTGCCGCAGCCCCATAAACAGACTGACACACATGGCCAGCAGGACGATGGTAAACGGAAAGCCGGTTGAGACTGCCATGGCCTGCAGGGCAGTGAGCGCCTGTGAGCCACCGACCAGCAGGAGTGTTGCCGCTACAATACCTTCAAATGTGCACCAGAAAACCCGTTGTGCCACCGGAGCATCTGTCTTACCGCCGGCGGTAATTGTATCAATTACCAGGGAGCCTGAATCTGATGATGTAACAAAAAACACCAAAACCAGAACAATACCAAGCATTGAGGTGACAGTTGCAAAGGGTAATGGCTTGAGCATTTCGAACAGTTTCAGTTCCAGCGCGGCTGCCTTTACCGGTGCGGCTGCATCTGCAGCTATCTGAGCAATTGCCGTGCCGCCGAAAACACCCATCCACACCACAGAGACAAGCGTGGGGATGACAATGACGCAGAAGACAAATTCACGCACGGTACGCCCACGTGATACCCGGGCGATGAACATGCCGACAAAAGGTGACCATGAAATCCACCAGGCCCAGTAAAATGACGTCCAGCCTTGTGAAAAGTTGGCATCTTCACGGCCAAACGGCATCGACAGGGGGATGACTTCCTTCACATAAGCCAGGCCGCCGGAAACGATGGTGTCAAAAATCACTGCCGTGGGTCCGACAATTATGACGAACAATAACAATATGGCGGCGAGAGCGATATTGATTTCAGACAATATCTTGACGCCACCATCGAGCCCGCGCACAACAGAAATCAGCGCCAGCATGGTGATCACCGTGATCAACAACACTTTGGCAACCGGACCCGTGCCCCAGCCAAACAGGAAGTTAAGCCCGGCCAGCGCCTGTTCTGTGCCAAAACCAAGCGATGTTGCCAGACCAAACAATGTGGCAAATACTGCCAGCGTATCAATCACATGACCCGGCCACCCCCACACGCGTTCACCCAACAAAGGATAAAATGCCGAACGCAGCGTCAGCGGAAGTCCGCGGTTATAGGTAAAAAACGCCAGCGACAAAGCCACAACCGCATAGATCGCCCAGGGATGAAGTGCCCAATGGAAAATCGTTGCCGCCATACCGAGATTACGCGCAGCAACAGCATCACCGGCAGCAGCACCCAAAGGAGCCCAGTCGGTACGGACACCGTTTTCAACGACTGTGCCGCCCATGGATGAGGTTAAATGTGAAATTGGCTCGGACACACCAAAGAACATCAACCCGATGCCCATACCGGCTGCAAACAACATCGCAAACCAGCCCATGTAACTGTAATCAGGTTTGGCATCGTTGCCGCCAAGGCGAATTTTACCCATGGGCGTTACCATCAACATGATGCAGAACAACACGAAAATATTTGCCGCACTCAGAAAAAACCAGTCGAAGGTTGATGTCAGAAACGGTCGCAACCAGCCAAAAAATTCGGTTGAGGCTTCCTGGAACATTAACGTTACCAACACGAAAGCAACAACTGAGAGTCCCGATACCAAAAACACCGGGTTATGAACGTCGAGACCGAAAGGCGTAATATTATCCTGGCCTATCTCATAGTCAGTATCGACGGGATGAGGCACTTCTGCGCCAAGATTATCATTGGTATTTGTCATTTTATTCCCTCCTCAAATCAACAAATATTGTGCCGTTTTTAACGACATCTTGCTTTTATAAGTAAGTAGAGCTGCAATGCTTTTCAGCGTGCTTACTGACTTGCAAGCCTATAGAGGTGATTGCAGTCATTGAGGTTTTACGACGACATTTTGTAGATGTTTACCGACGAGAATTGTTCGCAACCTTCCACTTCAGGTGTTGAAATGCTTTATTTAACAGGAAGAGATATTTGCTCGCGCCGGACAAAGCGGTGTAAAAATGCAGCGGCTGCAATGACCAGTCCAAAGGTTATTCCGATCCACACACCAATCGCGCCCATGGCAAATACAAAGGCAAAAAGGTAAGCCGCTGGAACACCGACCAGCCAATAGCTGAACACAGCAATATACATTGGCACTCTGGTGTCTTTCATACCGCGTAAAATGCCCAGCCCAACCGCCTGCAGGCCGTCAAATATGTGGAAGATCGCAGCGATGAAAAGCAAGGGTTTGGCATAGTTGAGGACGTCGGCAGATTTCGCATTGCCCATTTCCAAAAACCGGGTAATCAAAAACTCCGGCAAAGCTATATAAATCACCGCTATTGTCAGCGACATCAAACCAGCAGCAATAAATGCGGTGATACCGGCGCGACCCAGGGCCTGCCCGTCGAAGCGGCCGAATGCCACACCAACACGCACGGTTGCCGCATTGGCCAGACCCAGCGGCACCATGAAGGCCACAGCCACCAATTGCATGACAATGCCGTGGGCCGCCAGAGCTATTGTGCCAAGCCATCCCATCATGATTGTCGCCGCCATGAACAGGCCCATCTCGGCCAAAAGCCCGATACTTATCGGCCAGCCAAGCCGCAAAATTTCCACCAACAATTCCCAGTCCGGGCGCCAGATCCGATTGAAAATCTTGAAGTCGCGGGTATTTGGCCGAACAATGATATAAGCTGCCATTACCGCTGCAATAAATACATTGGCACCTACTGTGGCCACAGCTGCGCCGGCTATTCCCATTTCGGGCGCAGCGAAATTACCAAAAATAAACATGTAATTGAGTAATACATTGAGTATGGCACCGGAAATTGTCGCCACCAGAATAAACCGGGCACATTCCAGTGACATTAAAAATGACCGCAATCCGGCGAGCACCATGGCCGGAAAAAGTGACCATACCGCCACCCGCATATAAATTCCCGCCAGATCGGCGATTTCCGGTGACTGCCCCAGGGCCACAAAAATCTCCTCGGCAAACCACAAGGGTATCATCGCCACTGAACTATAGAGTGTTAAAATCCACAGCCCCATGCGCACCGAACGGCGCACCCTGGTCGTATCTCCCGCGCCAAGCGCGCTTGAAGCCAGCGGCACAACGGCAAAGGCCATACCGGCACCAATAATCCACATCAGGAAATAGAACTGACTGGCAAGAACGATTGCGGCCAATTGTGTGGCTCCGAGCCAGCCAACCATCACTGTATCGGTAACATTGATTGCAAGGCCTGCCAGATTGGCCCCCACCAGAGGCAGTCCAAAGGCAAGCGTTGCCTTGAAATGTCGGCTCAGGGACGAGGCGTCATCGCGCGTTTGTTCAGGCACCGCCGTTGGCCGTTTGAATGATCGGCGGCACGGATTGCAATTCGGTATCCCAGGGAAACAAAATCCAGGTATCCTGGCTGACTTCGGTGACAAAACTGTCCACCAGCGGGCGGCCTGCCGCCTTGGCGTAAACGGTGGCAAAATGGGCTTTGGGCAGAATTTTCCTGACCACTTTGGCTGTCCTGCCGGTATCGACCAGATCATCGATGATCAACCAGTCCTGACCATCACCGGCAATGTCCTTTAATATTTCGGGCTGTTTTTGAGAATTATCATCGCGATAAGACACAATGCAGATGGTATCAATCAGGCGCACATCCAGCTCGCGGGCGATTATCGCAGCTGGCACCAGACCGCCCCGGCTCACCGCTGCTATTCCCTGCCACGGTCCTGCCGTCACCAGACGCCAGGCAAGGGCTTTGGAATCACGATGGAGCTGATCCCAGGAAACCGGAAAAGTTTTCTGATTTGGCATATCTACCTGCACTTTAATTTCTCCCCGGGATGTTTTGAACACGCGGCTATTGACCCGCATTTTTGATTTGAGCGAAAATACAGGGAATCAAATTGAGATTACAGGGAAATCTTTCTCCACAACAAGAAAACCGGGCAATTCAGACATCCAGCTATGACTGACCCCATGTATCTGTCAACCGATAGCCTTGCGGCCACGGGTCGGCGGGATCCAGCATGTGCTGATGGATACCTGTAATCCAGGCACGACCGGAGATTTCCGGGACAATCGCCTGCATATCGCCAACATTGGTTGTCTTGATGATCCGGCCGGTGAATGTCGACCCGATGATCGAGGTGGCGGTAAACTTCTGATTGACCGTCATGAGGCCGCGTTGATGCAGTATGGCCATGCGCGCTGATACTGCGGTTCCGGTTGGGGAACGATCGATTTTACCTGGCTGGATAGCTACCGCTGAGCGCGCTTCAAGCCCCGCCGCTGTTTCAACAACCGGTCCGGCAAAGAGGCAAAAGGAGAAATGATCCCATTGGGGATTATCGGGATGGGTAAAATCCAGCTGCGCATTTGCGGCATTGGTGATCCTCACGCCCAGTCGGGCTAGATCCCGCGCTTCACTTTCAACGAGATCAAAGCCGGATGCAGCGGCATCAACGACGACGAAACTGTCGCCGCCATAGGCCGTGTCAACGTTAAGCGTGCCGATGCCGTCAACTTCAAGTTTTGCGTCAAGCTCCAGTGCAAAGCTTGGCACATTTTGTACCGCAATGCGCTCAGCCTTTCCGTTGCGACAATCAGCCCGGACACGAACCAGCCCGCCGGGTGCTTCCAGCACCATCTCGGTCA
>CAZJUF010000081.1:0-10237 GCA_964549055.1 uncultured Hyphomicrobiales bacterium
TACACCCGCCCCATGGCAAAGCCTTTGGCGATGTAATTACGCACAAAATAAATCACAATAGCACCGGGAATTATGGTGAGTACGCCGGCGGCTGCCAACAATCCCAATTCATATCCTGAGGTGCTGGCAGTCTTGGTCATCGTCGCGGCTATTGGCTTGGCAGCAACGGCGGTCAGTGTTTTGGCCAGCAATAATTCCACCCATGAGAACATGAACGTGAAGAAGGCGGTAACACCAATGCCAGAAGCAATTGTCGGTATGAATATCCTGAAGAAGAAACGCGGGAAGGAATAACCATCGACATAGGCAGTATCGTCAAGTTCACGCGGGATGCCTGACATAAAGCCTTCTAAAATCCATACGGCCAGCGGAATGTTGAACAATGCATGGGCAAGCGCCACGGCCAGAGGTGTATCGAACAAGCCGACGGCGGAATAGAGCTGGAAAAACGGCAGGGCAAACACGGCAGGTGGTGCCATGCGGTTGGTCAGCAACCAGAAAAACAAGTGTTTGTCGCCTAAAAACCGATAGCGCGAAAAGGCGTAAGCGGCGGGCAGGGCGACAGAAACCGATATGACCGTGTTCAGGACCACATAGGTAATCGAGTTAAAATAACCGTTGTACCAGGTTGGGTCGGTGAAAATTGTACGGTAGTTTTCCAGTGTAAATTCACGCGGCCACAGTGAAAATGTCCCGAGGATTTCATTGGTTGTTTTGAATGACATATTCAACAACCAGTAAATCGGCAGCATCAGAAATATTATGTAAATCGTGGGAACAAGCCATTTGAACCGTTGCATCATTCCACCTCATCTTTCATCATGAGTGTGTAGAATATCCAGCTGACCAGCAGCACAATCAGGAAATAGATTAAAGACATGGCCGCAGCCGGGCCTAAATCAAACTGCCCCAGAGCGGTCTTGACCAGATCAATCGACAGGAAGGTGGTGGTGTTGCCGGGGCCACCGCCAGTGAGCACAAAGGGTTCGGTATAAATCATAAAGCTGTCCATAAAGCGCAGCAAAACGGCGATGGTTAAAACCCGTTTCATTTTTGGCAGTTGAATAAACCTGAAAATCGCCCAGCGGCTGGCGCCATCTATTCTGGCTGCCTGATAATACGCATCGGGTATGGAGCACAAGCCGGCGTAGGCCAGCAGCACCACCAAAGATGTCCAGTGCCACACGTCCATTAAAATCACCGTGAACCATGCTGACAAAGGCTGGCGGGTAAAATTATAATCAAAGCCGAGTGAATTGAGCACCTTGCCCAACAGGCCGATTTCAGGCAGGGCGAAAATATTCCACATGGAACCGACCACATTCCACGGTATCAACAAGGGCAGTGCCATTAACACCAGACACACGGAGACGCCAACACCTTTGCGTGGCATCGCCAGGGCAATGGCGATGCCAAGTGGAATTTCAATGGCCAGAATAATGCTGGTGAAAACGATCTGGCGGCCAAGTGAGGATTGAAAGCGTTCAGAATTCAGAACCTGTTCGAACCAGCCAATTCCCTGCCAAAAGAAAAGATTGTTGCCAAAGGTTTCCTGAACCGAATAATTGACCACGGTCATCAACGGGATCACCGCATTGAAAGCCACCAGCAGCACTACCGGGATTACGAAGAACCAGGCTTTTTGATTTTTTGTTTTTGCTGCCATCATCTTTCCTCAGGTAATAATCCGGCTGTCGGCATAAATCTGCGTGTGGGCTTTATCAAATTCGATAAAGGCGTTCTCGGTGGGAATTTCCGCACCTTCAGGCACCAGCAGTTTTATCGATTGATCTTTGTGCAGGGTCTCTACAATGCTGAAGTGTCCGGCATCGCTGGTGCGGACAATTTTTACCGCAAGACCGGATTTGGCGAAGTGTATGAATTCGGGGCGAATGCCGATTTCAAGATTTGTGCCGGGTGGTGGTGTCTGTTTGATCGGGCTTGCGGAAATCACCTCTCCTGCCAGTACCGGCTTGCCGTTATCAAGTTCACAGCTCAGTATATTCATGCCGGGAGAGCCGATAAAATGACCGACGAAAGTATGCTGCGGCTTTTCAAACAATTCAACCGGGGTGCCAATCTGCACCACGGCACCATCATACATGACGACGACTTTATCGGCAAACGTCAGCGCCTCGGTCTGATCGTGTGTGACGTAGATCATGGTGGTGCCGACCTGTTGATGCAGCTCCTTGAGCTTGGAGCGCAACTGCCATTTGAGATGGGGATCAATCACCGTCAAAGGTTCATCGAACATAATGACATTGACATCGGCGCGCACCAGTCCCCGGCCCAGGGAGATTTTCTGTTTGCCATCGGCGCTTAAACCAGCGGCGCGCTGGTGCAAGGTGTCTGTGAGGTCGATCATCGCGGCTATCTGGCGCACACGCTGATCAACCGCTTCCCCGGCCAGCCCGCGATTGCGCAACGGAAATGCCAGATTGTCATAGACACTCATGGTGTCATAGACGACGGGGAACTGAAAAACTTGCGCAATATTACGTTGATCCGGCATAAGGCCGGTTACATCTTTTCCATCAAAAAGCACGCGGCCTTCGGTCGGTATCAACAGGCCGGAAATGATGTTGAGAAGAGTGGTCTTGCCACATCCCGATGGTCCAAGCAGGGCATAGGCACCGCCATCTTCACATTCAAAACTCAGATGTTTCAAGGCCCAGTCGTCATCCTCTTCAGGGCGCTCGTTGTAGGAGTGTTTGAGATCTTGCAAGGTAATATGTGCCATCGTCAATAATACCTCATGCCCGCACCAGTTGCTCATTTTTGTCAAAATACAGGCATTTGTCGGTTTGAATGTAAAATGAGTTGATGGTCTCGCGATCAAGGGCATGGATGCCTGAAGCCTGTGATACCCATGACAAGCCATCCATGTTGAAATGAATTGTGCTTTCCGAGCCACTCAGTTCTGTTACCAGAATTTTGCCTTCAATTTGGGCTGAATTGCCATCTGTCACAAATGGCAGTATGTGATGCGGCCGGATGCCAAGAATGTAGGGGCCATCCGCCATCTTGTGCAGGTCTTTATCCAAAACCCAGCTGACTTTGTCATTGAGGATGATGCGGTTACCCTGCTTGGTGACGGGTGCTGTATTTATGGGGGGGTCGGAGAACACTTGCGCGGTTTTCAGGTTTTCGGGTTCGCGGTAAATCTCATCTGTTCGGCCAAACTGGGTAATGCGACCTTGGTTCAAACAGGCGGTATGCCCGCCCAACAACAGGGCTTCCATCGGCTCCGTTGTGGCGTAGACGACGCAGCACCCCCGATTTTCAAACATTTTCGGCAATTCTTCACGCAGTTCTTCACGCAACTTAAAGTCAAGGTTGGCCAAAGGCTCATCGAGCAAAACCAGATCGGCCTGTTTGATCAGGGCGCGGGCCAAAGCCGTGCGTTGTTGTTGCCCGCCCGAAAGCTCGGCTGGTTTGCGACCAAGCATGGGTGTCATCTTCAATATCTCGGCAATGCTTTCCACCCGCCGGGTGATTTCAGCTTTATCCATGCCGATGACGCGCAAGGGGGAGGCAATGTTTTCAAAAACATTCATATTGGGATAATTGATGAATTGCTGGTGGACCAGCGAAACGTTGCGTTTTTGCACCGAGGTGCCGGTGACATTCCTGCCATCAAACCAGATTTCGCCTGTGGTTGGTTTTATCAGACCGGCCATAATCTGCATCAATGTTGTTTTGCCAGCCAGCGTGGTGCCCAAAAGAATATTGAAACCAGTGTCGCGAAGTTCGAGATCGGTAGGGTAAATATGCGTGTTTACCCCTACCTTCAAAGATATATTTTTTAGAATGAGCGTCATGTCGCCCTGCCTCAAAACTCTTGCCGAAAAAACTCAAGGCCCTGCTCACGGGCTCTGATTTTCTATCGGATCATACTGCGACGTTGGTCCAGATGAAAGGTTGGAAATACCAAATGGAATATTGAAACTTCGGGGGAGTGCACAGAAGCACTCCCCCGGTTTTTCAAATTGTCGATCTGTCGATTATTTAACGTTCCACCGCTTGATCAACTCCTCATAGGCGATGGTCTCGCCTTTGGGTTTTTCGTTGGCCAGCTTGGCCTTGGGCGAACCTGGCTTGCTGAGCCAGACGGCAGGGTCGACCTTGGGGTTCAGCCGTGGGCCACAACCATTGTAGACATTGCCTTTTTCATCAGCGGCCTGCATGCGGCCCATGACCTGGTCCATCTCGGCGGCCAGACGATCCATTGCCTGTTGCGGAGTGAAGGCACCGGAGTTGACATCACCAATCTGCTGCCACCAGATTTGGGCAAGCTTGGGATAATCCGGCACGTTGACCCCGGTCGGTGTCCACAACACGCGGTCAGGCGAGCGGTAGAACTCAATCAGGCCACCCAGCTTTGGTGCACGCTTTGTGAACGATTTATCAAAGATGGTGCTCTTGCGGATGAAAGTCAGGCCAACCTGGCTTTTCTTTACATCAACAGTCTTGGAAGTGACGAACTGGCCATAGAGCCAGGCCGCTTTGGCCCGCTTGGACGGGGTCGAGGTGAAAAATGTCCACGAACCGGCATCCTGATACCCGAGCTTTTGACCGTCTTTCCAATAAGGACCATGCGGTGATGGTGCCATGCGCCACAGCGGTTTGCCATCGGCATCAACAGTGTTGTTACCTGCTGATTTCGGTGCCACCATCGAGGCGGTGAAAGCCGTATACCAGAAGATCTGCTGAGCAACATTGCCCTGACTTAAAGCTGGAAGCGATTGATAGAAATCATAGTTCGCAGCTCCCGGAGGGGCATATTTGCGCAGCCATTCATCCCACTTGCGGATAGCATAGACAGCGGCTGGACCGTTAGCGGCACCGCCACGACTGACGCTGGCGCCAACCGGGTTGCAGGTGCCGGGTTCCATGCGGATACCCCATTCATCAACCGGAATACCGTTGGGCAGGCCCTTGGAGCCTCCACCGGCCATAGATAGCCAGGCATCGGTCATGCGCCAGCCCAGATCGGGCGCGCGCTTGCCATAGTCCATGTGACCATAAACCCGCACACCATCAATGTTCTTGACGCCATCAGTGAAGAACTCGGCGATGTCTTCGTACGCTGACCAATTCACCGGGACACCCAGGTCGTAGCCGTATTTTTCTTTGAAGCGCTTTTTCAGATCAGGCCGGTCAAACCAGTCCTTGCGGAACCAGTAGAGATTGGCAAACTGCTGATCGGGGAGTTGCCACATATTGCCATCAGGGCCGGTGGTGAACGATTTGCCTATAAAATCGTCAATATCCAAGCCCGGATTGGTTACGTCGGCCCAATCGCCCTTCATCATTTTGGTCAGGTTGTAAACCAGGCGCAGCCGCGAATGGGTGCCGATCAGGTCACTGTCGTTGACGTAACCGTCATAGAGATTACGACCCGTTTGCATCTGGGTTTGAACCGCCCGGATAACTTCACCTTCACCCAAAATCTGGTGAGTGACTCTAATTCCGGTGATTTCTTCAAAAGCCTTTGTCAGGACTTTTGATTCGTAATCATGCGTGGGGATTCCCTCGGACAGCACGTTAATTTCCATGCCCTTAAAGGGTTCAGCGGCCTTGATAAACCACTCCATTTCTTTCATCTGGTCACTTTTCGACAGTGACGAAGGCTGGAATTCTGTTTCTACCCATTTTTTAGCATCTTCAATTCCCGCCCAAGCAGGTGCGGAAACAGCCAGCGCCGCTACTAGAGTAAATACAGATATCGTTAATTTCTTCATAGATATACCTCCCGGATTTATTATTATTTACAAACGATGATCTTAAAGAAAATGATTGTCAATGGAATAGTTAAAGAAGACTGGCCTTCCTGAAACAGGTTATGGTCGCATCAAATTGTCCCAAAGCCCTTACTAAGTGTTCCAATTTGAGATTGAAAGCTGTGGCATGAAAATTGCTACTGTTTTTGCAGTGTTTATGGATATTCTTAAAAGGAGTGCGGCTATGAAGAATGCAATGAAAAGCGGTGAGAACGTTGTTGACTGGACCAAGGTTCGCAAAAGCGAAGTAAATTCAGCATTTCGGTCCGGTGATAGCCAGAAAGTCGTTGAATTAACCCATAGCAAGCCAGCTTCTTCCGAAATGCGCCCGGGACCGGGGTTTCGGGTAAACAGCAAATATGAGCGCGTTTCGACTGAACTTGTTGCCAGATTGTCCCGATTTGAGACGCCGGACATTTCTGATGCACTCAATCGTATGTTTACCATGGATCCCGCCATCCGCAATGTTGTCAACGACATGCCCTTGTGTGGTGTTGCGCTGACGGTCAAGGTTTTCCCCGGTGATAATCTGATGGTTCACAAGGCGCTCGATGTGGCCAAACCGGGCGATGTTATCGTTATCGATACCAGTGGTGGCTCGCGCAATGCACTTGTGGGTGATCTGATTGGAAACAAAGCCAAACATCTGGGTATTGCCGGTTTCGTTGTTGATGGGCTGGTGCGTGATCTGCCGGGTTTACAGGACGTTGGACTGCCGATCTATTCAACCGGAATTACCGCTTTTGGGCCGTTACACAGAGGTCCGGGCGAGTTGGGTCACACCGTCAGTTGTGGCGGTATCGTGGTAAATTCGGGCGATGTAATCTGTGCCGATGGCAGTGGTATTGTTGTTGTTCGCAAGGAGTTTGCAGCAGATACGTGTGATTATCTGAGCGAACAGACCGAGCGCATGGCCAATTACGTTAACAGCGTTAAAGCAGGCAACTTTTCCAATGACTGGGTTGATCAGCAGCTGGCTCAGGACGGGTGCGAATTTGATTAAACCTGTAGGCAATCATATTAACTGTTTTCAGGTACATTTACCTGAAAACAGTATTGTCCGGGGCAATGGAATCGAGCTGCATGTCAGGAATTTCGTTTAGATTGATAACAACAACATTGTGGCGGGTCTGGTACCGGCTTTTCTTCTTTGCTGATGTGTTTGCGATTTCACGCCTGTTGCAATACAGAAAGCTGCGGAAAAGTTACTATGATGATCTGTGGCAAAATGTTGCTGAAAAGCTTCAAGCTGACATTCGCCATGATGAATTTGGTTATTCGCGAATTAGCCGGAACGGTCTGGTTACATTCGTCAAACAATACCAGGTCATGCTTGAAGACCATTTGATGTTGAAAGTCATGGGCGACAAGGCAATGACCTATTCACTTCTTCGTGAAATGGGTGTTCCGCTTGCCCGTCATTGCTCATTCTCGATGCAAAACCTTGATGTGGCCGAGGCATTTCTGGCCAGCGAAAAGACAGTGGTGGTCAAACCGGCCAGTGGCACCGGCGGCGGTCGTGGTGTGACCACCGGCATAATGGCAATCTCACAATTGATTTCAGCGGCACGACTGGCGTCACGGTTTGATGACAGGCTTATCGTTGAAGAACAGCTGCAAGGTGCTTCATTCCGGTTTTTATACCTGGATGGGAAATTAATTGATGCCATCCGCCGTGATCCACCGGTGGTTACCGGTGATGGTGCAAGCACCGTCAAAAAACTGGTTGGTCAGGAAAATACCCGACGCAAGAATGAACTGCCGTTCAGGGCTTTAAGTCCGCTGGTCGTTGACAAAGACGCCCGCAACTGGATGCAGGAGCAGGGTATTTCCCTTTCCGATATTCCACAAGCGGGACAGATTGTGCAAATCAAACGCGCCGTCAATGAGAATGACCGAAGCGGCAACGTCAATGTCACCGCCCGGGTTCACGGCGATATTGAGCGCAAATGTAGCGAGCTTGTTCGCAAGCTCGGTGCGAAGTTTGTTGGTGTTGATCTTATCTGCAAGGATATCAGCCAGCCGCTTGATCGCGAAAACTGCCGCATCAGTGAAATAAACACCACACCCGGGCTTCACCACCACTATCTTGTGGCCAATCCTGAAGAAGCCAATCCGGTAGCGGAAATCGTTATCGACTACATGTTGTCAAATCGTATTGGCGTCATGGAGGTGGGCGAAGCCAGGGACCGTGCGCCGCTCACTGCCAACGGCGATGATGGACAAAAGCGGAAAATTCGAAACAAGCACATCCAGCCCTCCGGCGGTTTGATCAGGCCTGAACAAGAGGTTGTTCATGAACATTCATAAGCCGGTAGTGGACTTTGTCGCTTTTGACGAAAATAAAATAGATACCTCAACGCCGGTTCTCATCCTCGGTGGCAAGGAGAATGCCTTGTCGATTGTGCGCCGGTTCGGGAAACTCGGCATCAAGACGCGGGTTAGCGGGGCTGCCGATTGCTGGGGCCGGTATTCGAGGCATTGTGCGCAAAGCCTGCCGGTGCCAAAAAATGAGGCTGCGGCTGATTACTGGGCCGGGCTTTTATTGTCGGCAAAATCTCAAGACCTTCATGGCAGCCTGATTATATGTTGCAGCGATGTGGCCATAGAATTTGTTGCTGCCAACCGGGAAGAGCTTGCCCGCCATTACTTGCTTGGTGAGGGCGATGCCGGGCTGCAAAATGCGCTTCTGGACAAAAGAGAGACGCTTGAGCTCGCGCGCAAGGCCGGTGTTGCAACGCCACAATTCTGGAATGCAAATTCGGAACACGACCTTGAAGCCATTCGCGAGGTCATCCAGTTTCCGGTTATGGTCAAACCGATTATCTCGCACAGGTTTTCAAAAACATTTGGCTGCAAATTGTTTATCATTAAAGACAGTTTTGATGAGCTTGCCGAAAAGGTCCGTCTGTCGTGGCAAAACAATCTCGACGTCATGGTGATAGAAATGATCCCGGGACCGGATAGTCTGCTGAGCAGCTATTACACGTATATAGATGGTGATGATAACGTCCTGTTTGATTATACCAAACGCATCATCAGGCGCTTTCCGCAAAATCAGGGCCTGGCCTGTTATCATGCCAGTGAATGGCTGCCGGAGACGGCGGAGGCCGGGAAAAAGTTTTTCAAAAATATTGGCTTTCGTGGCCTTGGCAACATTGAATTCAAACGCGACCCGCGCGATAATCTTTTAAAAGTCATCGAATGCAACGCCCGCTTTACCGCTGCCCAGGAGCTGGTCATCCAGTCGGGCGCGCCTATTGATCTGATTTTTTATTGCAGCGTTACCCAACAACCCCTGCCGGTATTTTTCAATTACCAGCAGAACATGACCTACTGGTATGGTCTGCGCGATACTTTGGCTTTTATTGAATTGTACCGGCAGGGCAAAATCGGATTTGGCGAGTGGGTTAAAAGTCTGCTGCCGATGAACCATGTAGCCCCTTTGCACAGGCTGAACGATCCATTGCCTACGGCAGGCGCACTGGTTGCGCGGATTGAAAAAACCATGCGGAGGCTCCTGTGAGCGCGCACATCGTTCAACCCGCAAGCCTGAAAGATTTTATCATTGCTCTTTTCAGCGCCCGTGGTGTGAAGGCAGACCAGTGCGAGGCTGTGGCCTCAAACATGGTGTGGAGTGAGCTGGTCGGGCGATGCAATTTTGGCGTGTCGCGCATTCCCGTGCACATTGAGCGCCTTGAAAAAGGTGTGCTTAATCCTGACTGCCACCCCCGGTTTGAAAGTATTTCCGCAAGCTGTGCACGGCTGGATGCTGATAATGGCTTTGGTCACTTTGCCGGTGAAATCGGTATGGAAAAAGCCGTGGAACTGGCGCGCGACACGGGCATCGGCATTGTTGGTGTCAACAACAGTAATTTTTTTGGCACCGGTGCTTACTTTGTCGATCTGGCGGCAAAACGGGGCATGGTGTCTTTGGCGATGAGCAACTCCTTTCCCAAAGTGGTGGCTTATGGCGGCACGAAGGCTGTGCTGGGCACCAATCCTTTTGCCTTTGGTGCACCGCGTCAAAACGGTGAAAATCTGATGGTGGATTTTGCCACCAGTTCTCTTGCCGGATCAACCGTGCGCGAATATCTCAGCAAGGGTGAACCTTTGCCAGAAGGGCTTGCTGTTTTACCCAATGGTGATCCTTTGAGTGATCCCGCCCGCATTGGTGAGGGCTCGCTTACGCCTTTTGGCGGGCCGAAGGGCTATGGTATTGCGCTGATGGTAGAGATCCTGGCGGGAATTTTGACCGGCTCGGGGTTTTCTCATTCAGTCAAATCGACGTACGCCAATTTTGTTGAAAACAGCGACAGTGGTCATTGCCTGATTGCCATTGATGTTGAAAAATGGATGTCGAAGCATGAGTTTTATCAACGCTTTGAAGCGCTCATCACCTTGTTGAAAGCTTCTGGCGAGGCGGATCAAGTCTTGCTGCCCGGCGAAGT
>CAZJUF010000082.1:0-10225 GCA_964549055.1 uncultured Hyphomicrobiales bacterium
CCCCTATGTGAAGATCTGAGCGTACTTTCACGCTCAACCGAGGGAAATAAGGAAATCATCACAGCCAACATGTCAGTGGGTTACAAAGCCATTCATGAGGTGTTTTTGAGCCGGGTAACGCTTGAGCGCGACAGCCAGAAAATACTGGTGGAATACCTCGATGGCCCAATATCGCACCTGGAAAATCTCTGGTGGTTTGAAGAGATAAGCGAGACGTCTTCCCGGGTGCACTTTTCACTGGAATATGAATTCAAAAGTCTGCCGCTTCGATTGTTGATGGGGGCGATGTTCGACAAGGCCTTTCGTAAATTTTCCGAAGCCTTCGAAAAGCGCGCCGATCAGGTTTACGGGGTACGATGATCAAAGCACTTTGCCATCAATAGCACTCTTCGTCATCGTCGGACTTGATCCGACGATCCATTCCTCAGGGCTAACGGCACAATAACAACCATTTTATAAACCGAGAACTCAGCGCTATGGATCCCCGGGTCAAGCCCGGGGATGACGAAGGGGAGGAGGATGAGTCGAGCTAAAGGCGTTACGATTTATGCGGATACGGGTTGCGAAATCATATCGTCGATGAGTTCAAAGGCGCGAACTACGGTTTTTTGCCGTACCTCTGTGCGTGAAGCATCTTTGAACATGCATTTTTCATGGCGGCTATTGCCGTTTGCGTCAGCCACGGCGATATGGACGGTGCCAACGGGTTTATCAGCGCTGCCGCCGCCGGGTCCGGCAATGCCGGTTACAGCTACCGCGATATGGGCCGTTGAGTGCTCCACAGCGCCGAGCGCCATGTGACGGGCAACCCGTTCACTGACGGCACCTTCGCGTTCAATCAGGTCTGGTTCAACGCCGAGCATGTCGGCCTTTGCCTGATTGGTGTAGGTGACGAAACCGCGATCAAAGACATCGGAAGACCCCGGTATGTCGGTCAGGGTTGCGGCGATCAAACCGCCGGTGCAGCTTTCAGCTGTGGCAAGCGTGATCCCCAGAGAACGGCATTTTTCAAGCAGTTGCTGCGCCAGGTTCGAAAGAGTTTTTTCCATAGGCTTGGGTCTTCTTGTAATGGTATCAACCAGATTGATCGCTAACGGTATTTTCGCAGATTTCACGGTAACGGCGAACAGTATCAGCCATACCATATATAAGCGCATCAGCAGTCAGGCAATGGCCTATGGAGACTTCTTCCAGCTGCGGCAGGGCAACGATCATGGGTGCAAGGTTTTCCAGCGTAAGGTCGTGGCCGGCGTTTAGCCCAAGGCCCGCATCGCGTGCAGCGTTACCGGTGACAACGACTTGTTGCAGGGCTTGATCGCGAATTTTGCTATTCTGCTCACCACCATAAGGGCCGGTGAAAATCTCGACGCGATCAGCACCGACCTCGGCTGCCAGTGCTGGCAGGTGTGGCTCAGGGTCAATGAACAATGACACGCGAATACCGCTTGATTGCAGGCGCGAGACGACATCGCTCAAAAACGAATGATGCCGCGAGATATCCCAACCGTGATCCGACGTTACCTGTCGGATATCATCGGGCACCAGTGTCGCCTGATCGGGCTTGATGGCTTCGACCATTTCAATGAAGCGGGCATCCGGGTTGCCTTCGATATTGAATTCGCGTTCAGGAAATTCCGTGCGGATCAACTGGTCCAGTTCTGGCACGTCAGAACGCCTGATATGGCGTTCATCGGGGCGGGGATGCACGGTGAGCCCGTTGGCTCCCGCCTGCAAGGCGATGCGGCCGAGGTTAACCAGGCTTGGCCACGGCAGGTTGCGGCGGTTTCGCAATTGGGCAATGGCGTTGATATTTACGGAGAGTTTGCAGGTCATATTGTTACTCTTTTGCTGCGTGGATCATACCAAGATATACGGAAACGGTAGCACGCGCAGCTATGCCTTCTGCGCGACCGGTGAAGCCGAGGCCTTCAGTGGTGGTGGCCTTTACGCTGATGCGGGCGATATCGGTATGGGTGATCGCTGCAATTTTTTCGCGCATTTTTAGTCTAAGCGGGCCAATTTTTGGCTGTTCGCAAATGATCGTCACATCCATGTTCAAGATTTTAGCGTTGTTTTCAGCGATGAGTTTGCAGGCGTGGGCCAGAAACATGTCAGAAGATTGCCCGCGCCATTTCGGATCACTGGGTGGAAAGTGCGAGCCAATGTCGCCAGCGGCAATGGCCCCGAGCAAGGCATCGGTGAGCGCATGCAGGGCGACATCAGCGTCTGAATGCCCAATAAGGCTTTGGCCGAAAGGAATGTCGATGCCGCATAAAGTCAGGTGGTCTCCGGGGCCGAGCTTGTGAACATCAAAACCATCACCGCAGCGAATGTCGGGAACAGGGGGATCAATTATCATTGCGGCACGCTCAATATCTTCTGCAGTGGTGATTTTAAAGTTTTCCGAAGCTCCTTCAACGATCTCAACATCCATATTGATCCATTCCGCAATGGAGGCGTCATCGGTGAAAATATATTCCTTTTCCAGATCAGCTCGTTTGTGGGCATCGAGTATGTCCTCGAATTTAAAACCTTGAGGCGTTTGCGCCCGGAACAATGCACTGCGATCGACAGTTTGCAGACTGCGTCCGGGTTTAAGGCGCTTGATGGTATCATCAAGGCCAATCGTTGGCAGCACCGCTTTATGGCTGTCGAGGGTGACAACGATGCGTTCAATCACCGCTGATGAGATAAAAGGCCGGGCGCAATCATGTATCAGAACTTTGTCAGGCGGCGTGACAGAAAGGTGCTTTAGACCTTCAAACACGGATTTCTGCCGGGTTTCACCGCCGGTGCACCAGGTTACTTCACCGGTAATACCCTCAAGACTGTGTTTGAAAAGCTCCTCCTGATCTTTACCGATAACCACCAGTATCTGGTCAATCAGGGGATGATTGGCGAATTTCTCAAGCGTATGGGCCAGGATGGTTTTTGCACCTATCCTGGTGTACTGCTTGGGCACGCTTTGTCCTGCACGTTGACCGTTTCCGGCTGCAACAATAAGGGCTGTTGTCGTCATGGTTTATTTGCGGCTCCTGATTGGCAACGGAATGGAGGGTGCAATTTTCGTTCATAATAATCCAGAGTCTTATTGCATCTATTTGTATATATCTATATTTTGCCTAAAAATAAGTCATTTAACCGGGCTGCTTAAATAATGTGCATCAACATTGGTCCCTTGCGTCTTGATAACAGGGTTTTACTGGCTCCAATGTCAGGAATTACTGATGAGCCGTTTCGCAAAATCGCGCATGGATTTGGCGCAGGACTAGTGGTTTCCGAGATGATCGCCAGTGAACAGCTGGCAGGGCGGCATCCTGAAATGGTGCAAAAAGCCTCTGGTGGCGGCAATATCACGCCATTTGCCATGCAGCTCGCCGGTCGTGAGGCCCGCTGGATGGCGTTGGGGGCAAAAGTGGCCGCGGACATGGGCGCTCAAATCATTGATATCAATATGGGATGCCCGGCGCGCAAGGTCACTCATGGCTTGTCGGGATCAGCTTTAATGCGCAATCTCGATCACGCTTTGGAGTTGATAGAGGCAACTGTTTCAGCGGTTAGCGTGCCGGTTACGCTCAAAATGCGGCTTGGTTGGGATATTGAAAACATTAATGCAGCAGCACTTGCCAAAAGAGCACAAGAAGCCGGTGTGCAGATGATCACGGTTCATGGCCGCACCCGGTGCCAGTTTTTCAAGGGCAGGGCTGACTGGGAGGCCGTTGCCCCTGTGGTACAAGCAGTCTCCATACCTGTGATTGTTAACGGTGATATCTGCAATCTTAACGATGCACAACAAGCGCTTGCTCAATCCGGTGCCGATGGCATTATGGTGGGAAGGGCTGCTCAGGGCCAACCGTGGATGCCGGGGCAGATTGCAAAAAATCTCGGTGACAAACCGTCACTGACAATGCCGGACATACGACCTCCAGCCCTTCATGTTCAGTGTGAAGTCATTCTGGAGCACTTTGAAAATGTCCTTTCTCACTATGATACTCATATTGGTATTCTTAGTTTTCGCAAACACTTAAGTGCCTATATTAATGTTTTAGTTAAAGATGTGCCCGATGATTTTTCAGCCACTGTAATGGCCCGTCGGCGTGACATCGTGACATCGCGTGATCCTGAAAAAATTATGCATTCCATCTCCACTTTGTATGATGCGGTTGAAGAAAAGGTAGCCGCTTGATGGCCATCCCCGTTGCGTCAAATCCTCAAGAGCCGGTATCTGCAAACACCGATACCAGCTTGATTTTGAAGTCTTTGCCGCATCCGGTTCTGGTTATCGAAGACGATGGCGTCGCGTCTTACGTCAATGATGCAGCGGAAGTTTTTTTTGGTGTCGGGGCTTCAGTTTTAACCCGTCATGGGCTTGGCGAGTTTGTTCCGTTTAGCAGCCCGTTGTTATTGTTGATTGAACAAGCCAGGGAAAAGTCCGCGAGCTTCAGCGAATATGGCATTAATCTTGGCACCCCACGCAATGGTGACAACCGTTTGGTGGATGTTCAGGTGTCCTTGATGGCGCAAGGACGTACAGGCATTCTGGTGATGTTTCAGGAGCGCACAATGGCGCGGCAGATAGATCGCCAGGTCAGCCACAGGAACGCTGTGCGTTCTTTGTCGGCTATGGCTGCAATATTGGCGCACGAGATCAAAAACCCGCTGTCGGGCATACGCGGTGCCGCCCAACTGGTTGAAGCGTCAGTTTCGGCGGAAGATCGCGTTCTTACAACTTTAATTCGTGACGAAAGTGACCGTATCTGCCGTCTGGTCGATAATATGCAGGAATTCAGCAACAATCGCCCGATTGATTGCGTGCCGGTGAACATTCATTCGGTGCTTGAACACGTCAAACAGATTGCCATTAACGGGTTTGCCTCGGATATCAAAATAAACCTGGCCTATGATCCTTCGTTACCCCCGGTGCCGGGGGACCGTGATCAGCTTATTCAGGTTTTTCTGAATCTTTTGAAAAATGCAGCGGAGGCCGCTGATATGGCATCGGGTGCTGGTCTGGTTGTCATTTCAACTGCTTTTCGCCCCGGCGTCCGGCTGACAGTTCCCGGCGTCAGCGCCCGGACAAACCTGCCGCTTGAAATCAGAATTGAAGATAATGGCCCCGGTGTGCCACCGGACTTGTTACCACATCTGTTTGATCCGTTTGTTACCACCAAAAAATCCGGCATGGGGCTGGGCCTGGCTCTGGTCGCCAAGATAATCGGTGATCACGGCGGCATTGTCGAATGTGACTCGAAGCCCGGACGCACAATTTTCAAGGTGCTTATGCCCCTGCACAAGGACGCGCAAAACAGTTCGGAGACAATAAAATAATGGCTGGCGAAACAATCCTTATTGCCGAAGATGATGATGGCATCCGCATGGTTTTGAACCAGGCCCTGGCCCGGGCAGGCTACGTTGTACGCGCAACCGGTAATGCTGCAACCCTATGGCACTGGGTCAAAGAAGGTGAGGGGCAACTGGTCATTACCGACGTGGTTTTGCCCGATGAAAATGCCTTTGATGTCATACCTAAAATTAAAAAAATCAGGCCGCATTTGCCGGTGGTGGTGATGAGTGCCGAAAACACGCTTATGACGGCGATAACCGCTTCAGAGCAGGGGGCTTATGAGTATCTGCCCAAACCATTTGACCTCAACGAGCTTATTACCATTGTCGGGCGGGCGTTGAACGATGTCGAGGTCCGTAAAACATCGACACACCAAGACACTGACAAGATTGAGGGCATTAACCTCATTGGCCGTTCGGCGGCGATGCAGGATATTTATCGCGTCATTGCGCGGCTGACACGCACGGATTTAACCGTGATGATCTCCGGTGAATCGGGTACCGGCAAAGAGTTGGTGGCACGTGCGCTGCATGATCATGGGTTCCGCAACAAGGGGCCGTTTGTTGCTGTAAACATGGCGGCAATACCGCATGAATTGATTGAATCAGAACTGTTCGGCCATGAAAGAGGGGCCTTTACCGGGGCCAACACCCGCACTGCGGGAAGGTTTGAGCAGGCGGCGGGCGGCACATTGTTTCTTGATGAAATTGGCGATATGCCGATGAAGGCGCAGACGCGGCTGCTCAGGGTTTTGCAGGAAAGCGAATACACCTCCGTCGGTGGTACTGTGGCAATCAAGACCAATGTGCGCATCATTGCTGCCACCAACCGCGATCTGCGTCACCATATTTCGCAAGGACTGTTTCGTGAGGATCTGTTTTTCCGCCTTAACGTCGTGCCAATCAGGATCCCGCCTTTGCGCGAGCGGACCGAAGATATTCCTGATCTTGTTCGCCACTTTTTTTCATTGGTGGCACAGGAAGGCCTGCCGCAAAAATCGATTGAACCCGCAGCGATTGCCGCCATCGTTAAACACCGCTGGCCAGGTAATGTGCGCGAACTTGAAAACCTCATACGCCGGCTTACCGTCCTGTGTTCGGAAGAAACCATTACAGCCAAAAACATAAGCCATGAGCTTGAACACTCTTTGTCAGAACAACCGCCAATGACTGTTGCACAGGACCTGTCGGATTACGTAGAAAGCTATCTTGGTGCCTATTTTGCCAGGTTTGGCGATAAACTGCCCCCGGACGGCCTGTATCAACGATTTATCAGTGAGGTCGAACACCCGCTGATATCGGCAGCTTTGGTGGCAACCAACGGTAATCAGATCCAGGCATCATCGTTGCTTGGCATCAATCGCAATACATTGCGCAAAAAGATCAAGGAACTTGAAATAGAGATCGTCAAAGGCGTGCTGCACAGCCAATAGGGCTGAGTATTGATTTTTTGTTGTATTTTTGTGACATTGTTGTTGATTTGTCGCAGTTGGCGGGGCATTATTCAATTTCAACGGGTTGGACAAGCTTGCGGACACCGAAATTATCGAAGCTTGATCCGGCATCTCTGATTTGAATGCTCGGGTGTAACAGGAATGTCAATTAGTGTCGAAATGCCTGCTGTGGCTTCCGCATCAAGCACCCTGCGCCTGATTTCAAAGCCTAAGATATTACGTCTTGGCCTGACTATCGTTGTGCTTTCAGTCATTTTTGGAATTGCCTCTTTTTCGATCCGGTTAGGGATAACCACGCTTGATAGCAATGGTACGATTGCTGATATTCTGCTGGGCGTAAACGGGGTGCTGGTTGTGGCCATGGGGCTGCTGATTGCCTGGCATATTTATGCGTTGAGGCAGGCGCGCCTGTCGGGTCAGGCGGGTGCACGATTACATGTGCGTCTGGTCATACTGTTTTCTCTCATGGCCTTGCTGCCAACGATTACGGTGGCGGTTTTTGCCAGTGTTACGCTGAAACGCGGCATGGACACATATTTTTCTCAAGGCACGCGGCAGATTGTTGAAAACGCGTTAATCGTGGCCGAAGCGTATGTACAGGAAAACGGTCGCATCATGGGGGCGGATGTAACCGCAATGGCCGGCGATCTTGATCGTGCCTATAAAGCGCTGACGGAAAAACGCTTTCAGTTCTCGCAAGTGTTCAGACAGCAAACCTTTTTAAGGGGCCTGCCGGCGAGCTTTATTCTTTCGAAAAACAAACAGGTGATTGTCAAGGCACTGGCCAACAATGATACGAAATATATCGCACCTTCCGATGAAGATTTTGAAAATGCCAGAAATGGAAAACTTGTTGTTATTCCGCCGCGTGAAACAAATCTTGTCCGTGCGCTCGTTCAATTAAAAAATTACGACGGGGCTTTTTTATACGCCTACAGGTTTGTCGATCCCAAGATCATCAAACATCTGAAAAATGCTCGTAAAGGCGAAGTTACCTACAATAAACTTGAAGCCCAGCGGGACAGTCAAATCTATCTTTTTGCCCTGATGTATACGGGGCTCGCGCTGATTTTTCTTCTGTCTTCGTTCTGGTTTGGACTGTGGGTTGCCGATCGTCTGGTTGCACCCATAGGCAGGTTGATATCCGCCTCGCTTGATGTCGCCAAGGGAAATCTCGATGTTGTTGTGCCGGTGCGAAATTCCGAGGGTGATCTTGCTGCGTTCAGCCAAAGTTTCAATCAGATGACCATGCAGTTGCGCTCCCAGCGCATGGACCTTGTGGATGCCAATAAGAAACTTGAAGAACGCAGACGGTTTACAGAAGCCGTATTGTCGGATGTTTCTGCCGGTGTGCTCAGTGTAGATGCAAAGGGAATAATCACGCTTGCCAATCAATCTGCTGAAGAGATGATCGGTACAGATAACAACCCCCTGACGGGGCGTTGCTTTGATGATGTTCTGCCGGAGTTTTCCCCGGTTGTTTCAAAGGCATTGTCTAACAAACGCGGGCAATCCGAACAACAACTAACACTTGCCCGAACCGATGTGGAACACAATCTGCTGGTCAAGGTGAGCATGGAAAAGAGGCGACGTAAAGCGCGTGGATATGTGATTACCTTTGATGATATCACCGAATTGGTTTCGGCTCAAAGAACATCAGCCTGGGCAGATATTGCGCGTCGCATCGCCCATGAAATCAAAAACCCTCTAACCCCCATTCAATTGTCGGCTGAACGGCTGAGAAGAAAATACCGAAGTCAGATTACCAAGGATCCCGAAATTTTCGAAAAGTGTACCGAAACAATCATCCGACAGGTTGGCGACATTGGCAGTATGGTTGATGAATTTTCTTCGTTTGCACGTATGCCCTCTGCCGTACTGGAACCGGTAAACCTGGGCAAAACCCTACAGGAAGCGATCTTTTTGCAGCAGGTGGGGCATAGTAATGTAGATATTAATCTGGCCCTGCCGAAAACACCGGTTATGGCCATGCTTGATCGCCGCTTGATGACCCAGGCGTTGACCAATCTGGTTAAAAACGCATTGGAATCGATCGAAGCCAGACAACAAAAATCTGATAATGATGAGTTCAAAGGCGCAATTGACGTGATCTTGAAGTCAAGTTCAAAGCGTATTCGCTTGAAGGTTATCGATAATGGTATCGGTTTGCCTCAGGAAAAGCGCAGTCGTTTGTTTGAACCTTATATGACAACCCGCGATAAAGGCACCGGGCTGGGGCTGGCTATTGTTAAGAAAATTGTAGAAGAACACTCTGGAACGGTTGTTCTTAGTGACACACCTCACAAAAAGAGAGATGGCAGCGGTGCGATGGTGACGATAGATTTGCCACCGCAGGAAAGCAAAAATCAAAATGAAGTAGACCAAAAATCCACAAAACCAACTCAACCCGCTGAGGTGTGATTGAGAATGGTTTCAAACAGGTTATGAGTAATGAGTAAAGGTCAATTTATGGCGTCCGACATACTGATCGTTGATGATGAAGCCGATATCAGGGAACTGGTTGGTGGTATTCTGGAAGACGAAGGCTATACGCCGCGGATGGCTGGCGACAGCGATAGTGCGCTTGCCTCTATCGCTGATCGGCGCCCGGCACTTATCATCCTCGATATCTGGCTTCAGGGCAGTCGACTGGACGGGCTTGAGGTGCTTGAAGTTATCAAAAACCTTCATCCAGATTTACCCGTGGTGATCATTTCCGGCCATGGCAATATCGAAACTGCGGTATCGGCCATCCGGTTGGGGGCCTATGATTTTATTGAAAAACCCTTTAAGGCAGATCGCCTGATCCATGTGGTGGTGCGTGCCCTGGAAATTTCCAAACTCAGGCGGGAATTTGAAGAGCTGAAAGTCAAATCCGGTGGTGATCTGGTTCTGGTTGGTCAATCCAGCGCCATGCGCCAGCTGCGCCAGCAAATAGAGCGTGCCGCACCGACGGGAAGCCGTATCATGATATCGGGACCGGCGGGTTCGGGCAAGGAGTTGGCCGCGCGGATGCTGCATCAATGCTCCAAACGCGCTAACGCGCCATTTGTTGCCATAAATGCTGCAAACATGTCGCCGGAAAATGTTGAACTGGAGTTATTTGGTTCCGAAGAAGGTGTGAATGGCAGCGGCAGCGTGGGGGCACTTGAGGCAGCTCACAATGGTACTTTATTTGTCGATGAAGTCGCTGACATGCCGATTGAAACGCAAGGCAAGGTATTGCGCGTGCTGGTGGAACAATCCTTTCACCGCATTGGTGGCAAGCATCAGGTCAAGGTTGATGTCAGGATTATTTCATCCACAAGCAAGAACCTTGAAGAGGAAATTACCTATGGTCGTTTTCGCGAAGATCTTTTCCATCGCTTGAGTGTTGTTCCTTTAAATGTACCGACTTTGGCTGAAAGGCGTGATGATATTCCTGAACT